>CAIMXN010000252.1 GCA_903845455.1 uncultured beta proteobacterium
AGACGCATCAAATCATCAAGGGATTGGCGATTTTTGGAGAATTCGCGAATCTGTAAATCAAGGCCTAGGGCGAATAGGGCGCCTTTGCCGTAATAGCTGACCACTGCATTTGGAGTGTTTTCATCGGCCTGGTAATACTTGGTCCAAGCGTCGAAAGAGCTATCAGCAAGGCTTTGTTTTTCTCTTCCTGGTCCGCGCAAGATCCCATTCCAATTATTAGCAACCAGCTTGAGATAAGTTTTTAGATCAATGCGTTTACTACGAAAGAGTTGGAGGTCATCGTAATAGCTTGTAAACCCTTCAAAAAGCCAAAGCAGACGTGTATGGTTTCTGCGATCAAGTTGGTAAGGCTGAAATGCCTTAGGTTGTATGCGCTTTACTAGCCAGGCATGAAAATATTCATGGCTGCAAAGTCCTAAAAATTCTCGGTAGTCAGTTTCATCAAGCGGTATATGCTTTTGTGGAATCTGCTCGCGACGGCAAAGTAGTGCGGTGCTATTGCGATGCTCAAGACCGCCGTATCCAGAGAGCACTGCATTGACTAAGAAAAGATAGCTCTTGAACGGCGCAGTCTTAGTTTTGGGTTCAAAAAGATTGATGGTTGAGGTGCAAATTGCTTGTAGATCATCCACTAGGCGCTGCGCATCAACCGGATGAATGCATCCTTGAATTGCCATCGAGTGAGGTACACCGTTTGAACGCCATTCTATGAGCTGAAACTCACCCATAGCTACTGGATGATCGAGGAGGTCATCATAATTTTTTGCTAGGTAAAAACCAAAACCTCGCTTATCTGTTTTAGCAGACTGCAGTGACGTTTGAATAGACCAATGATCAGCGGAAGCAGATTCTGGCGCCACAAGGGCCAATGAGCAGGGTAGATGCTCTTGACCTTTAACCGCTAAACACAAACTACTAGTATTAAAAAATCCCCTCTCGCTATCGAGATAGGCTGCGCGCACTGAAGAGTCAAATGCATAGACAGTTATCAGAACTACTACAGGACCATTGACCTTGGGCAGTCTCCAATGGTCGTTGTCAATGCGCTCAAGTACAAGTTTTTTATTTCTTGTACCCACTTCATAGGCTTCAATGGATTCAATCTGCTTGCTAAAGTCACGAATTAAATAACTACCAGGTATCCAGGCAGGCATCTGTAATACTTGACCATATGGATCTGGGTTTTCAATATGTAGCTTGACCTGAAAGTGATGACCATGAAGATCTGCTGGCCAAATCGTATATTGAATCGCTGGTAAGTCAGAATGATTCACGGTACTCATATCAATCGTATTCTTGGTGGGTTACTTGAGGGTTGCAAGCTTTTTTTCAATATCAGCGACTTGCACTGCTCCAGGGAAGCGACTGCCGTCAGTAAAGAAAAGTGTAGGGGTGCCAGTAATACCGTAAGTTTTAGCAAGTGCAATATTTTTATCGATGGGGGTTGTACAGTCGCCCTTTCCACTCAACGCGCTGCCATTAACCATCCAATCGATGTAGGCCTTTGCTGGTTCTGCTGAGCACCAAATCTGTTTAGATTTTTGAACTGAGTCAGCACCAAGAATAGGGATGAGGTAGGTATAGATGGTGATGTTATCTAATTGCTGGATCGATTTTTCAAGGCGCTTACAGTAGCCACAGTTCGGGTCAGAGAAGATTGCCAGTTGTCTACTGCCATTACCACGAACTTGTTTCATGGCGTTAGCTTGTGAAAGTTCACTCCACTTGATACGGTTTAGATCATTCTGCCTTTGTTCGGTAATATTTTTACCAGTTGCTAGCTCAATAATTTCACCTTGAATAAGATACTGACTTTTGGCATCGGTATAAAACACTTCATTTCCAACCAGTACTTCGTAGATCCCAGACAGAGGTGATGCTGATACGCTTTTAATCTTTGCAGCAGCCCCCAATTTTTTTTGTAGGTCTGATTTGACTTGTTGTTCTGCTTGCCCATAGGCGAGCTGACAGGTAAAAATGCTAGCGCATAGCAAAGCTACTGCGGTAATAAATTTATTCAAAATCAATATCTCCTAGAGCGCGCTCAATGAGGCGTCGTTTAATGAAGTGGCTACGATTAACAAACCCCAATCCAAAATTACGTAGCTGACGTTCAGTGTTACTGGAGCCAGAAAATAATTTTTTTAAGCGATCGGTCACCCATAATAAAGCGCTGGTGTCCCCCTGGCGCTGACGTTCATAGCGACGCAGCAGAACTAAGTGATTTGGAGATCTAAAAGATTCCCGTTTACTCAATATGTTTAAGAGAGTGGCAACATCGCGTAGACCCAAATTGAGTCCTTGTCCAGCTAGTGGGTGCATGACATGAGCGGCATCGCCAACCAGGACAACTTTTGGAGCATCTTCAGGGCCAATAAAACGCGCTGCTCGAATTTTTTGTAATGGAAAGGCCGCTAGAGTTGTATGTAGAGTAAGAGTACCAAGTTGTTTTGGGATTGCCCCATTTGCAATTTGCGCGAATTTTTGATTCCAATCTGCTTCATGAAGTCTTAGAAGAGCAGCAGCATTTTCGGGGGAGGTAGACCAGACCATCGAAACTTGTTTGTTAGGGAGCGGTAGCATTGCAACAATATCCCCCCCAGGTAAAAACCATTGATAAGCAGTTTCTAAATGGGGTTTAGTGCAGCTCCAATTGGCAACCACTGCGCTTTGAGAGTAGCTCTCTGTGCTTGCAGTAATACCAATGCTTGAGCGGGTCGGGGAGTTAGCACCATCCGCCGCCACAACTAGCAAGGCCCTAATGCTGGAGTGATTTTTTAAGTGTAGTGTGACCCCATCTGCATCAACTTCAAGCTTTTCTACGACATCAGCTATTTGCTCCAACTTATTTTGGAAGCGTGCAGCTTGATCTAAGGTGTGTTCAATCAGATTGGCTTCCCCAATCCAGGCTAGTTGAGGCGTGCCAGCTTCGAATGCAGAGAGATGCAGTTGATCAGATTTCTCTCCTCGATCACCAAAAATACGCATATCTCTGACTACTTGCAAGCGAGAGTGATCCAGTGCATCCCAGATTTGCAAATGGGCCAGTAATTTTTGGGTACTAGGCGAGAAGGCGTAGATTCTTTGACCCCACTGTGAACCTGCGGGACTTGGAACTGGATTGCCTAAGTCAGGGGCAATTTCAATAGTATGTAAACCTAGTTGTGCAAGGCCTAGGGCGCAGGCTTTTCCAGCAATTCCTCCGCCAATAACCACTACATCTACTGTACGAACTTGGGCCGTATTGGCGGAGCTATTGAAGGGAGTATTTTGGCGAACTTCTGACATATCTCGATGATATCGAAACCAAGCCCTTACAATATCGCTATGTCTGTGAAATGTGGCATCGTCGGCCTGCCTAATGTCGGCAAATCTACCCTCTTTAATGCGCTTACCAAGGCTGGAATCGCAGCGGAAAACTATCCTTTCTGCACGATTGAGCCTAACGTTGGCGTCGTTGAGGTCCCCGACTCCCGTCTGGCCGGTTTGGCTGAGATTGTGAGCCCTGAGCGTGTGCTTCCAGCAGCGGTCGAGTTTGTCGATATTGCTGGCTTGGTCGCTGGTGCCTCTAAGGGCGAAGGACTTGGAAATCAATTTTTAGCAAATATTCGTGAAACAGATGCCATCACCCATGTTGTTCGGTGTTTTGAAGATGCCAACGTGATTCACGTAGCGGGCAAGATCGACCCAATTTCTGATATTGGGGTGATTGATACGGAATTAGCGCTATCTGATTTGGCAACAGTTGAAAAAACACTTCATCGCTCAATAAAGGCTGCTAAGTCTGGAAATGATAAAGAGGCTGCTGCTTTGGTGGCGGTATTAACGAAAGTTCAGGCTCATTTGGATACTGCTGCACCAGTGCGCAGTATGAAATTGACCGATGATGAAAAGCTCATCTTGAAGCCCTTATGCTTAATTACCGCAAAGCCAGCAATGTATGTGGCCAACGTTAAAGAAGATGGATTTCGCAATAACCCCCATTTAGAAGCAGTTCAACAGCACGCAGCCAAAGAGGGTGCTCCAGTAGTTGCGGTCTGTGCAGCGATTGAAGCAGAGATTGCTGATTTAGATGAGGCAGACAAACTGGAGTTTTTGACTGACCTTGGGATGGAAGAGCCAGGCTTAGATCGCGTGATTCGGGCAGGTTACAACTTATTGGGTTTGCAGACTTACTTTACAGCTGGTGTGAAAGAAGTGCGGGCTTGGACCATTCATAAAGGGGCCACTGCTCCTCAGGCTGCTGGCGTTATTCATACGGACTTTGAGCGCGGTTTTATTCGTGCGCAGACCATTTCTTATGAAGACTTCATTCAGTTTAAGGGCGAAGCAGGTGCCAAAGAGGCTGGCAAGATGCGCGCTGAGGGTAAGGAATATGTCGTCAAGGATGGTGATGTCCTGAACTTCCTCTTTAACGTCTAATGTACTTTCGCAACAAATAAATTAACCGAGCATGAACTAAGTTGCTTTAGCTGCTTTTTCTAAACATTTAGAGATTTCTTCATAACGCTTGAGAGCGATCTTTGTAGGTAACACCTGTTTCTTGCGACCATCTTCATTGGGCGCCATTTTGATATAACCCATTGCACTGAGGTTCTTAAGACGTCCATGCAATGTAGCTTGTGAGCCTACATCTGATAGAGAAATCAAGTCGCCAACCAAAACAGAATTTTTGGTAAAAGAGGCCAAGACGATTTTATTAAGAAGACTTTCCTCAATCGAGTCAAGTCTTTTTCCAGGGTTAATTCGATCCAAAGCATCGATCAAATTTAAAAATCGGAGATAAGGGGAAGGTTTATTTTCTGGCATTTTATGGTGTTAATTTATATTGACTCTATAAGAAATAGAATTGTATTCCTTGGTTTAACTTGTTATCAACTTGTACGGAGTTTTGCAAAATAAACCATACTTACAGGAATGAATAAAACTCTATCAGAATGGTCAATTGCATTTTTTGTTAGTGCACTCACGTATGGCGCTTTATTTTATGTGAACGATTGGCTCACTAGCAACCTGAGCTATGGTCTAGGGGTAAATTGGATCTATCTGCCTGCGGGCTTGCGTTTATTTTTAACTTTAGTGTTTGCTCTGCCTGGCGCCATTGGTATCGCCGTTATTTCTTTTCTGATTTGCTGGTTTGGTTATTTTCCTCAAGACCTAATTACTTGTCTAGGGGTTGGCTTGATTTCTGGATTTGCTCCATACCTCGCTCGACTATTTGTGATGACTAATGTACCGTTGGCGTCAGATCTTAGTAATCTGAGTTTGCCGAAACTGATTTTGTGTATTTTAATTTATGCCTTCTTAAGTTCGGGCCTGCACCAATGGTGGTTTGCTATCAGGGGCTTAGATAGAACAGGCGACTTAAATCACTTTCTGGTGATGTTTATTGGCGATGTCTTTGGTACCGTGCTTCTGATTGCCGCCATCAAATATGGCTTGGATCTACTTAAGAAAATAAATCGCTAAGTGCTAAGCCTGGATCTTGGGCCCGCATAAAGGCTTCGCCCACTAAGAAGCTATTGATATTGTGATCACGCATCAGCTTTACGTCAGCACGATTCATGATTCCAGATTCAGTGACCAAAGTTTTGGTATTGGGAACCAGGGGTAAAAGCGAGAGAGTGGTTTGCAATGTCACCTCAAAAGTTTTGAGGTTGCGGTTATTGATACCTAGTAGTGAGGTTTTTAATTCCAGTGCTTGTTCTAGTTCTTGGACGTTATGCACTTCTACTAAAACATCTAAACCTAAATCATGAGCACAGGCTTCCAGATCCTGCAGTTGCTTCAGTTCAAGTGCAGCAACAATTAAAAGAATGGCGTCTGCGCCAATCGCCCGCGCTTCATAGATTTGATAGGGGTCGATCGTGAAATCTTTTCGTAAAACAGGGATATCACAGGCTGCGCGCGCCTCTTGTAGATAAGCATTGGAACCTTGAAAGTAATCAACATCTGTTAAGACAGATAGACAGGCAGCGCCATGCATTGCATACGACTGGGCGATCTGCCCAGGCTGAAAATTCTCGCGCAAGATACCCTTACTAGGGCTGGCTTTTTTAATTTCGGTGATAACCCCGGCTTTACCAGCGGCAATTTTTTGCTCTATGGCACGGATAAAGCCCCGTGGCTTTAATACTAAATCTCGATTATTGGTCTCAGCCTGTTCCCGATGATTGGCAAGTGAGATTTGCTTTGAATTGCTAGCGATCTCAATCCTTTTGGTAGCAACAATTTTGTCGAGAATATCGCTCATGTATTCAAAATCAATGGGTTATTTGGCTTGAGTAGCCGCTACGAAGACATCTAGTTTTTGTCGGGCAGCGCCACTTGCTATGGCAGCTTGCGCCATAGCAAGGCCGGTGGCAATATCTTTGGCTAGATCAGCAACATATAACACTGCCCCTGCATTAAGACAGACAATATCACTCGCTGGACCAGGCTTTTGATTTAGTACATCTAAAACAATTTGTTTAGATTCTTCCGCGTTGGCAACCTTAAAGCTACTGGTTGGTGCGGTACTGAGTCCAAAGTCTTTTGGATGAATCTCATATTCGCGAACCACACCATTTTGCAGTTCTCCAACTAAGGTAGGGCCTTCTAGTGAAATCTCATCAAGACCATCACGACCATATACCACCAAAGCATGTTTCATCTTCAAGGCTTGCAATACCCGTGCCTGAATACCAACGAGGTCGGGGTGAAAAACTCCCATCAAGATATGCTGTGCATCAGCAGGGTTGGTAAGGGGACCTAGAATATTAAAAATAGTCCGTACACCCAGTTCTTTCCGAATGGGCACAACGTTTTTCATGGCTGGATGGTGGTTGGGGGCGAACATAAAACCAGCACCAACATTGGCAATACAGTTTGCTACTTGATCGGCTGATAGTGAGATATTCACGCCGAGAGCTTCTAAAACATCCGCGCTGCCAGATTTACTGCTGACGCTACGGTTTCCATGTTTCGCAATCTTTGCACCTGCTGCGGCCGCCACAAACATCGCGGCAGTAGAGATATTGAAAGTATAGGCACCATCTCCTCCAGTACCCACGACATCCACCAAATTCGCCCGATCTTCTACATGGACCGATGTTGCAAACTCGCGCATCACTTGAGCCGCTGCAGCAATTTCACCAACAGTTTCTTTTTTCGTACGCAGCGCAACTAACAAACCAGCTACCATTGTTGGTGGCATTTCACCACTCATGATGAGGCGCATCATCGCAGCCATTTCATCATGAAAAAGTTCGCGATGTTCGATACAACGTTGTAAAGCTTCTTGTGTAGTAATGGCCATAGCGCTCAATGAGATCTGTATATTTATTTAATCTGCAAAAAATTTTTCAAAAGGGCATGCCCATGTTCAGAAAGAATGGACTCTGGATGGAACTGCACCCCTTCAACCGCAAACTCGCGGTGCCGTACTCCCATGATTTCTCCGTCAGAAGAAGTGGCAGTAATTTCTAGCACGGCGGGAATACTGTTCTTTTCAATCGCTAAGGAGTGATAACGTGTCACTGTAAATGGGTTTGGAATATCTTTGAAGACACCAACACCAGTATGGTGAATACTATCCGTCTTGCCGTGCATGACTTTCTGGGCGCGGACAATTTTTCCACCAAACGCTTCGCCAATCGCTTGATGTCCTAGGCAAACTCCCAAGATCGGAATTTGGCCCGCATAGCGTTTGATGGTCTCAACTGAAATGCCGGCCTCGGCTGGACTACATGGTCCTGGAGAAATACAAATGCGCGCAGGCTTGAGTTTGCCAATTTCTTCAACGGCAATCTCATCATTCCGAAATACCTTTACTTCTTCACCGAGTTCAGCAAAATACTGAACTAAGTTATAAGTAAAAGAATCATAGTTATCAATCATGAGGAGCATCAAGTCCTCCTTGTACTAAATCAGCGGCATGTAATACCGCACGTGCTTTGGCTTCAGTTTCTTTCCATTCCGAGGTCGGATCTGAGTCAGCAACAACACCAGCACCTGCTTGCGAGTGCAGTATGCCATCACGAATAACGCCAGTGCGAATCGCGATGGCAACATCCATATCTCCAGAAAAGGAGAGGTAGCCAACGGCACCACCATAGACACAGCGTTTCACGATTTCCATTTCATCAATAATTTCCATCGCCCGTATTTTGGGAGCACCAGATAAAGTTCCTGCTGGAAAGGTTGCCCTCAAGACATCCATATTGCTCATATTGTCAAGCAACTCACCTTCAACCGAGCTCACGATATGTTGAACATGTGAGTATTTTTCAATCGACATAGAGTCGGTCACCTTGACTGTGCCGGTCTTAGCGATACGACCCACATCATTACGAGCAAGATCAATCAGCATGACATGCTCAGCAATTTCTTTAGGGTCGGCAAGTAATTCTTGAGCAAGACGTTCATCTTCTTCTGGATTTTCTCCTCGTGGCCGTGTGCCCGCCAATGGACGAATTGTCACAATTTTTTCAGACTTGCGTTTTTCCTGACGCACCAAAATTTCTGGTGAAGAGCCAACCACTTGAAGATCGCCAAAGTCATAGAAATACATATAGGGCGATGGATTGAGTGAACGCAAGGCTCTATAAAGGGCTAATGGTGATTCGGTGAATGGCTTGCTGATCCGCTGGCCAATCACCACTTGCATACAATCGCCCGCCAAAATATATTCTTTAGTTTTGCGAACGGCATTCTCATAATCTGCTGCTTTGAATTTGCGAATGAGCTCAGTCTTGGTGCTGGCCCTGGAGCTTGGAATGTTGACTGGCTTACTTAAGCAGGTGAGCAATTCTTTTAATCTAGCCTCAGCCTTTTCAAAGCCATCATCTTGGCCAGGGTCAGCATAAACAATTAAATAAATTCTTCCTGCAACGTTATCGATAACTGCTAATTCCTCAGTTAGTAAGAGTTGAATATCCGGAACACCTAATTCATCGGGAAGACTGTGTTTAGCTAAGCGAGATTCAATATAGCGAACGGTGTCATAGCCAAAGTAGCCAGCTAGTCCACCGCAAAAACGAGGTAATCCTGGTTGGAGCGCGACCTTGAAGCGCTTGAAATAAGCATCTACAAAATCGAGAGGATTATCTCGGTTACTTTCAACCACTTTGCCATCGGTGACTACTTCGGTTAAGGGTGCATCCGGTGTACCAGCAGTTCTCAATAGTGTTTTAGCTGGTAAGCCAACAAAAGAAAAGCGCCCAAAGCGTTCACCACCTAAAACAGATTCCAAGAGGTAGCTATTTTTTTTACCAAACTCTTGCGTCAATTTCATATACAGGGAAAGGGGTGTCTCTAAATCAGCTAACACCTCTTTGATTAGAGGGATACGATTGAAACCCTGTTTTGCAAGGGCATTAAACTCTTCGCGCTGCATTAGGCTTTTCCTGACTTTCCTAATTCTGCGCGCATCGCGTCGATCACTGTGGCGTAATTCTTTTGACTAAAAATGGCTGATCCAGCTACAAAAGTATCTGCACCTGCTTTGGCAACTTCTGCAATGTTGTCCACTTTGATGCCACCATCAACTTCGAGTCGGATGTGACGACCCGTTTCTGCTTGATAGCGATCTAAGCGGGCACGAACTTGAGAAATTTTATTCAAAGTACTTGGAATAAATGATTGCCCACCAAAGCCAGGATTAACTGACATGAGCAACACTAAATCTAATAATTCCAGGGTGTGATCTAAATGGTCCAAGGGTGTTGCGGGGTTGAGAACGAGTCCGGCTTGGCATCCTTGATCTCGAATGAGGTTGAGGGTGCGATTTACGTGAGGACTTGCCTCTGGGTGAAAGCTAATCAGACTTGCTCCTGCTTTTGCAAAATCAGGCACTAGCCGATCTACTGGCTCTACCATGAGGTGCACATCAATCATGACTGGCTTGCCATTTTTTATAGCATGAGGCCGAATAGCCTCACATACCAAAGGGCCAACAGTCAGGTTCGGAACATAGTGGTTATCCATCACGTCAAAGTGAATCCAGTCAGCGCCAGCCGCTAGGACGTCCTGGACTTCTTTGCCTAGATAGGCAAAGTCAGCGGACAAAATAGAAGGGGCGATTACAAATTGGGGTAATTTCTGACTATCCATCCCTAGATTCTAGCTTGCAGTTGGCTCTTGGATGGAGCAGAATTCGAGCATGAATCCCCATGAAATCAGTATTACCGTCAAAGCCCAGTATTTGCCAGAGCAATCTGAGCCCGATAACAGTCAATTTGCTTTTGCCTATACCGTCACCATCCGCAATACTGGAACGGCTAGCGTCCAGCTGATTGCTCGTCATTGGTTCATCACTGATGGGGATAATGATGTGCAGGAGGTGCGGGGCCTCGGGGTCGTTGGCCAGCAGCCTTTATTGCGTGCTGGTGAGCATTTTGAGTACACCAGCTGGGCTACCTTACCCACCCCGGCAGGAACTATGCGAGGGGAGTATTTCTGCGTAACAGAAGATGCCCAGTTTTTCCAAGCCCCAATTCCAGAATTTGCTCTGGTGATGCCTAGAACCCTCCATTAGTCCCCCTTTGGCTTGGGCGGCTTATTTTTTGCCCTTGCCGGTCCAAAGGACGATAAACAGGAGCAGGCTTAGGGCAAGCACTGCCTCCAAGAGAAAGAGCAGCATTGGGTATTCATCGAGTAAATTGGCGATCATGATGCTTAATTTCCAAATAGTGGCAAAGCGATTAGCTTGCGCTAGTGTATTCGCTCTGTTGTTTGCTGCTCTTCTGGTAGGCTGCTCGACCCCACCCACGGGCAGATCTAGCTCCCGATCCAGTGTCACGTCTGTAGCCCCCTATAACTCTCCCATTGCGAGTTTTAATGCCGTTACATGGCAGGCTTTGCCCGGATGGCAAGAAGATGAACTCACTCAGGCGTGGCCAGCATGGCTCAAAAGTTGTGATGCTTTACGCAAGCGCAGTAGCGAGGTGAATTGGCGAGAGGTCTGTGCGCAGGCTGGTAATGTTTCTTCGAAAGATGGACAGGCCATCCGCCGATATTTTGAGAATTACTTCCAAGCGTATGAGATTCGCAGTAATTCCAGTGGCAGTGAAACAGGTTTGATAACAGGTTATTACGAGCCAGTAATGAATGGCTCCCTGACGCGCACCGGTACTTACACCATTCCTTTGTACGCCTATCCCAAAGCTTGGCGAAACGCTAAACCAAGCCCAGCACCTACGCGGGCTGAGCTCATGACTTCAGGCATCTTGAAGGGTCATGAGATAGCATGGGTACAAGATCCCGTTGCCGCAGCTTTTATGCAAATCCAGGGCTCAGGCAAAATTCGTCTTGAGGATGGACGAGTGTTACGTTTAGGTTTTGCTGGCACAAATGACCAACCATTCAAATCTTTTGCCCAATGGTTGCTAGATCGTAAAGAGATCACTCGCAGTGAAGCAACGATGCAGGGTATTTCTCAATGGGCAAAACGCAATCCTAGTCGCGAAGATGAAATGCTCAATGCCAACCCCCGTTTTGTTTTCTTTAAAGAGTTACCAGGTAACGTCAGTGCAGAGCTGGGTCCGAATGGTGCACTTGGGGTAGCTCTGACTGGCGAAAGAAGTATTGCGATTGACTTGAAGTCTCTGCCATTAGGGGCGCCAGTATTTTTAGCCACCACTAAGCCCCTTAGTAATCAACTCTTGCAGAAGTTGGTGCTGGCGCAGGACACTGGCACGGCTATTGTGGGAGCCGTCAGGGCTGATTACTATTGGGGTTCTGGGGATGGCGCAGGAGAAATGGCTGGTCGTATGAAACAAAATGGCAAGATGTGGGTATTACTGCCGCGCTAATGAATTAATGCTGAAAGGGTTTTATGAGTTACAACACTATTTTGACCAAAGTGG
>CAIMXN010000253.1 GCA_903845455.1 uncultured beta proteobacterium
AAAAGAATTAAACCTCGAAATTGGTCAATTCTTCGTACTGTAACTTAGGGTGTTACAGCATCAGCGGATAGACGTAAGCATACTTAGTCTCTGGACTTATGCCTTTTGCCACGCAAACCTAGCGCACTAATTTGTGCATCTATGATTTTATTTAAATTTTCCCGCTGCCAATGCGGTTAAGCAAAACACTCTTAAGGCGACTTAGATCTCTAAATTATCAATGAGGCGGGTTTTACCCAGCTTGGCTGCGGTAAGAATGACTAAAGGCTCACCCGCCTGTAAATGTGCATTGTTTGATGGTGCCAAGTCGCTTTGCTGACGAATAGCAATGTAGTCTGGCTGCCATCCTCGGCTAGTTAATTGGGCAACAGCCGCTTTTTCAATGCTTGAGAGCGCTTCAATATTGCGCTCTTTTAATTCCAGTACTTGATTGCGTACTTCATTTAGTAGTTTTTGTAATTCAGGAGCCTCAGCACGCTCTTCAGTAGAGAGGTAGCCATTTCGCGATGAGAGGGCAAGACCATCTTCTGCCCGAATCGTTTCAGCAGGAATAATATCCACTGGAATGGCAAATTGTTTTGCCATCTGACGAATAATCATCAGTTGCTGATAATCTTTTTTGCCAAAGACGGCAACCTTAGGCTGAACACAAGAAAAAAGCTTAAGTACTACGGTGCAAACACCCTTAAAGAAGCCAGGGCGAAACTCACCTTCCAGAATGTCACCAAGTTGTTGCGGTGGGTCCACACGGTACTCTTGTGGTTGTGGGTACAAGTCCCGCTCTGTAGGAGCGAAGAGAATATAAACACCTTCTTTTTCAAGTTTGTCGATATCCGCCTGCATCGTGCGAGGGTAGCTATCAAAATCTTCGTTGGGACCAAACTGTAAGCGATTTACAAAGATGCTCGCTACTACGGGGTCACCATGTTGTCTGGCCAGACGCATCAGGGAAAGGTGGCCCTCATGGAGATTGCCCATGGTTGGCACAAATGAGGCGCGGTTTTGACCGCGCAAGTGGTCACGCAATTCATTAATATCACTAATAATTTTCATACAACAGGAGTGTAGGCAAGACGTACATATAGGGGTGCATAGGGCTCGGCTTGGGTAATTTCCACTAAGGCTTCACGTGAAAGTTCAAGCAAGGCAATAAAATTAACGATCACTACGGCAATACCCCCACCACTCTTAATAGCATCTTCAAATAATTCTCCAAACTCAACAAAACGTGCGCTTTGCAAGCGTCGTAAGATGCGTGTCATAAAGTCGCGGACTGATAATGCTTCGCGAGTAATGGTGTGATGTTGGTTGAGTGTGGCGCGGTGCAGGACATCACGCCAAGCCATTTGTAAGTCATCCACATTCACTTCAGGCCAAGTAACGGCAACTGTAGTATCGACATAGCCATGCGCTATTTGGAAGTCACGACCTTGCTGAGGAATTTGATCAATCTCTTGAGCGGCAAGCTTCATACGCTCATACTCAAGCAAACGACGCACTAACTCTGCGCGTGGGTCATCTACATCTTCATCACTATCTGCTTTTTTCATGGGCAATAGCATGCGCGATTTAATTTCAATCAACATTGCCGCCATTAAGAGATATTCAGCAGCAAGCTCTAAATTAGTATGACGAATTTGGTCGATATAACTCAGGTACTGTTGGGTAACCTGCGCCATTGGAATATCAAGTACGTTGAAATTTTGCTTACGAATCAGGTACAGCAAGAGATCTAATGGGCCTTCAAATGCTTCTAAGAAAATCTCCAGCGCATCTGGTGGAATATAGAGATCGGTAGGTAGCTTAAATAACGGCTCGCCATAAAGCTTTGCAAAGGCAGCAGACATCCCATCCGTGACGGACGGGGTGCTATCTAGTAAATCCGATATTGCTTGAGTACTCGGTTCAGTCATTCGAATAAACGTAAGCGCGTTGCTTCAATTTCGCTGCTTGTGCGCGACGTAAATCTTCGGTGCTTAAAGGTTCTTTGTCCCAGAGAAGTGCGCGACCAGTTTGCTGATCTGCCTCGAGATGGGGTTTCTCGGATTTGAGTTCATCTAAGAACTGGGTGAATTCGGATTGATATCGTGCCATCACATTTCCTAAAATTCTTAATTTATTCAATAACTTATGAAAGTCATCCGAAGACTACAGGGTGACTAGAACTATCATTATTAACGATTTTTGATTCAAGTCAGTCGAATTTACGCTAGTCGACTGAAATCGGTGGTTTTTAGAGGTTTGCTGCTAACAAAGCCTCAATCTGAGGGGCCTCCACACGGGTCATCAGGTGTTTATAGGGTTTGATAGGATTCTTGCTAGAAAGAGGCGTATGAACGGCATTCCAGTCCATGGGTGGCAATGATAAGAACTCTTCAACGCCTACTACAAGTTGTGGCAATACTGGCTTGAGATAGAGGCTGAGCATTCTAAAAGCTTCTAATGTCACGCTACAGACAGCTTGCAGATCTGCTTCGCGTACCGGATCTTTGGCGATTTCCCAGGGCTTATTCTCATCTACAAAACCGTTGACCTTGTCAGCAAGTTCCATGATCGTGCGCAATGCCTTGGCATATTCACGTCCCTCATACAGCACTGCTATTTTTTCACTTGCAGTAGTAATTTCAGCCAGTAGGGGATGATTCATGGCTTCATCAGAAACAACGCCACCAAAACGCTTCACTAAAAATCCAGCACTACGACTGGCGATGTTGATGTATTTTCCGAGCAAGTCACTATTGACTCGCGCTACAAAGTCTTGAAGATTTAAATCTAAATCTTCCATGCTGTCATTGAGCTTTGTGGCGAAGTAGTAACGGAACCATTCGGGATTAAAGCCACATTCAATCACACTGTGTGCCGAGATGAGGGTGCCACGTGATTTACTCATCTTTTCACCATCCACAGTTAAAAAGCCATGCGCAAATACATTGGTGGGGGTGCGATAGCCAGCAAACTGTAAAGTAGCGGGCCAGAAGAGGGTATGGAAATACAGAATATCTTTACCGATGAAATGATATTGCTCGGTCGTGGTATCTGGTCTTACCCACTCCTCAAAGTTCAGGCCTTTGGCCTCACAGTAGTTGAGAAAGCTGGCGTAATAGCCAATTGGGGCATCAAGCCATACATAGAAGTACTTACCAGGCGCATCTGGGATTTCAAAGCCGAAGTAGGGGGCATCACGTGAGATATCCCAATCGCCCAGCTTGCTCTCGCCTGGTTGACCAACCCACTCTTTCATCTTGTTGCGCGCTTCAGGCTGCAGTGGTGTTTTGACTTGAGTCCAGTCGCGTAAGAAGGTCTCGCAACGTGGATCGGAGAGCTTGAAAAAATAATGATCAGAAACTTTAGTGATCGGTGTTGCGCCACTGACTACTGAGAAAGGATTTTTTAAATCAGTAGGTGAGTAAGTTGCACCACACTTTTCACAGGAGTCGCCGTATTGATCTTTAGCCCCGCACTTAGGGCAATCACCTTTAATGAAGCGATCTGGTAAGAACATTTCTTTGACAGGGTCATAAGCTTGCTCGATTGCGCGCTTCTCAATTAAGCCTGCATCGCGCAGTTTGAGATAAATACTTTGTGCTAGTTTTTCGTTCTCTGGACTATCTGTGGTGTAGTAGTTATCAAATGAAATCAAAAAGTCATCAAAGTCGCGCTTATGTTCTTTCCAAACATTGGCAATAAGCTCTTTTGGCGTGATACCTTCCTTTTCAGCGCGAAGCATGATTGGGGTGCCGTGGGTGTCATCGGCGCCGACATAATGCACCTCATGACCACGCATTCTTTGGAAACGCACCCAAATATCAGTTTGCACATATTCCACCAAATGCCCAATATGGATTTGACCATTGGCATACGGTAAGGCGGAGGTAACAAGAAGGCGACGGTTTGGGCTGCTCATGCAAAGCTAACTTAAAATTAAATACAACGAGAATGAAATCGATACACTAAAGACAAGATTATGGTGCTTAGGGTTTACTTGAGCACCAATTTTAGTCTGCGGTTAAAGTGAATACCGATTTCAATCTAATTTAAGAGACGTTTAATGGCCTTACCCCACAAAATCCAGATGTCCAATGCCTCCGTGCCTCTAGTGCATGAGGTAGAGATATTGGATGAGGCGGGACGCCTAAAAACGACCCATATCCCTGGAGAGCGTCCTTTAACCATTTATTTGGATAAACGTGAAGTCGTTACCCTAATGACCTTGGGTAGCGCTCCCGAGGCCTTGGTTCTGGGTTACTTGCGGAATCAGCGCTTGGTGGAGTCTGTTGACGATATAGAGAGTATTCAGGTGGACTGGGAGACCGATTCAGCGGCTGTCAAAACTTGGCGCAGTACGGTCGATATCGACGCCCTCACCAGCAAGCGGGTGGTTACTACTGGTTGTGGCCAGGGCACCATGTTTGGCGGCTTAATGGAGGATATGGCCCAGATTCGCCTCCCTGATGGCCCTGAACTTGCTCAAGAGGCGATTGTGGAATTGGTGGACGCCATCCGCGTACATGACACGATTTATAAGCAGTCTGGTTCAGTACATGCCTGTGCTGTCTTTGAGTCCACAGGAAATCAGCAGGTGCGCTTGCTGCATTTCATTGAGGATGTTGGGCGCCATAACGCGGTGGATTCTATATCTGGCTTGATGTGGCTTGATAATAAGTCTGGTCGAGACCTGATCTTCTTTACCACTGGGCGTCTAACCTCAGAGATGGTCATTAAAGGGGTTCAGATGGGAATTCCTTTCTTGTTAACCCGTTCCGGGGTAACACTGATGGGCCTTGAGTTGGCCCGCAAGACTAATCTCACGCTCCTTTCTCGCTGCTCGGGCAAGCATTTTGAGATCTACAACGCTCCTGAGCGAGTCATTTTTAGCAAGGGCAGTTAAGTCCTGATTTCGACAAATTGATGGGCATTGACTGACTAAGGTTTTACAATTCCGCCATGACTATTAAATCAGACCACTGGATCCGCCGCATGGGCGAGCAAGGCATGATCAGCCCTTTTGAACCTGGACAAGTTCGCCTAGACGATGCCGGCAATAAAATCGTCAGTTATGGCACATCAAGCTATGGCTATGACATTCGTTGTGCAGATGAATTCAAGATCTTTACCAACATCAACAGCACGATTGTTGACCCTAAGAATTTCGATGACAAATCCTTCGTTGATTTTAAAGGCCCCGTTTGCATCATTCCCCCTAACTCATTTGCTTTGGCTAGAACGGTGGAATACTTTAAGATCCCCCGCAGTGTATTAACAGTTTGTGTTGGAAAGAGTACTTATGCACGTTGCGGCATTATTGTGAATGTGACCCCCTTTGAACCAGAGTGGGAGGGTTATGTCACTTTAGAGTTTTCTAATACCACGCCATTGCCTGCAAAGATTTATGCGGGTGAGGGCTGTGCTCAAGTATTGTTTTTTGAGAGTGATGAAATTTGCGGCACATCCTATAAAGATCGTGGCGGCAAGTATCAAGGTCAGCGGGGCGTGACCCTGCCTAAAACGTAATTTTTTACTTTTTTCAAACTCTAGTTCTCGGATCTAAAGGGTCGTCATGAAATTTCGTTTTCCAATCATCATCATTGATGAGGACTTTCGTTCTGAAAATATTTCAGGATCGGGTATTCGTGACTTAGCGGAAGCTATTGAAAACGAAGGTATGGAAGTGATCGGCCTGACCAGTTATGGCGACCTTACTTCCTTTGCCCAACAAGCCTCGCGTGCTTCCACTTTTATTGTTTCAATTGACGATGAAGAGTTTGTCTCTGATTCGGAAGATCATGATCTTCCCGCCTTGAACAATTTACGCGCCTTCATTACAGAAGTGCGCAAGCGTAATGAAGATATCCCCATCTTCTTGTATGGCGAGACGCGCACCTCACGTCATATGCCTAATGACATTCTGCGTGAGCTACATGGCTTCATTCATATGAACGAAGACACCCCAGAATTTGTCGCACGTCATATCATTCGTGAAGCAAAGGTATATTTAGATTCATTAGCGCCACCATTCTTTCGCGCTTTAACTAATTACGCCTCTGAAGGTTCTTACTCTTGGCATTGTCCTGGCCATTCAGGTGGTGTTGCTTTCTTAAAAAGCCCTGTGGGTCGCATGTTCCATCAATTCTTCGGTGAGAATATGTTGCGCGCAGACGTTTGTAATGCCGTAGAAGAATTGGGTCAGCTTTTAGATCATACTGGCCCTGTCTTGCAAAGTGAGCGCAATGCCGCGCGGATTTTTAATGCTGATCATTTGTTTTTTGTAACGAATGGCACATCGACTTCTAACAAAATTGTTTGGCATTCCACAGTTGCGCCAGGAGATGTGGTCGTAGTTGATCGTAACTGCCATAAGTCGGTGATCCATTCGATCACGATGATGGGCGCGATCCCCATTTTCTTGATGCCAACCCGCAATCACCTTGGCATTATTGGTCCCATCCCCAAAGAAGAGTTTGAGTGGACAAATATCAAGAAGAAGATTGATGCTAATCCCTTTATCAAAGATAAAAACGTAGTACCACGCGTGATGACGCTGACACAAAGTACCTATGACGGTATTGTCTACAACGTTGAGATGATTAAAGAGATGCTTGATGGCAAAGTAGATTCATTGCACTTTGATGAAGCTTGGTTGCCACATGCTGCTTTTCACCCTTTCTATAAAGATATGCATGCGATTGGATCTGATCGTAAGCGTACTAAGAAAAGTTTGATGTTTGCGACCCAGTCAACGCATAAATTATTGGCAGGACTGTCGCAGGCTTCACAAGTATTGGTGCAGGATGCTGAAGATACCAAACTAGATCGTGATTGTTTCAATGAAGCTTATTTGATGCACACCTCTACTAGTCCACAGTACGCGATTATTGCGTCGTGTGATGTCTCGGCAGCCATGATGGAGTCACCTGGGGGGACAACGCTGGTTGAGGAATCGATTGCTGAAGCGATGGATTTTCGCCGTGCCATGCGTGAGGTCGATGATAAGTTTGGT
>CAIMXN010000254.1 GCA_903845455.1 uncultured beta proteobacterium
AGTTCGCTCTACTGCTCAAGCAGCATTTGCTAACTTCGAAAAGAGCGCTGAAACAGGGTTTAACTCAGCTCAAGGTCAACTTAGTCAAGTAGTTAAGGCGCATAAAGCAGCTGCAAAGAAGGCAAGCGTCAAGTAATTTGAATTAGTGGTTTATTAAACTGCTACTCAGAAATACCAAACCTGCCTCGGCAGGTTTTTTGTTGTCCACGAAGGTCGCTTAAGGGTCGGAAGCGGACTATGACAACAAATAAATGAAGTGTCCTTTAAAAGGACAGTTCATGCATGGGGTATCCCGATCATGACAAGGAGTTGTCATCCCTGTGTCAGTCAAATCCCCACTACGCCACCAAACTTTCTTCTTATCCTTGCGTGGGTCAAAATAACTCAACCAAATCAATCTCATACAAACACCTAAGAAAGTTTTGTGCACAAAGTTTGTCTATGGTGGGGTGAACCTTTTGAGATTTAGCGGGAGTTTAGTCTGGGGGACAGAGTTGAAAATCCTTGTGTCGGTGGTTCGATTCCGCCCCGGGCCACCAAGAAACACCAAAACCACCTTCGGGTGGTTTTTTCATATTAGTATTTCAAGATGAAAAATATCTTTGCCGTAATTGGCTTATTCTTTATTTTTGCTCCATCGCTAAATTCTGCCGAAAAAGATGTCGAGCTAAGCTGGGAAAAAGCGCCAGTTTATTTACCAGGCAAATTGCTTTCTACCACTGTTGATCGAATTGATATCACCAAGCCGACACCAGTATTAATTTATCTTCATGGTTGTACGGGAATATATGGGCCCCACGATTTAAGCTGGGCTTCATACATAGCGGATCAAGGTTTTATTGTTGTTTTGCCTGATAGCATGGCGCGACCAGGCAGAATATCTAATTGCGATCCTAAGCTAAAAGTCCCTTCTGGCGCTTTTTCAAAAGCCGGTCAATATAGACAAGAGGAAATTACATATGCCCTCTCTCAAGTAATGGCGAGTCCTTGGGCAGATAAGAAGAATATCTTTTTAATGGGCCATAGCGAGGGCGGTGTGGCTACCGCTCGGTCTCCTCATTCCGAGTTTGCTGGAAAAATCATTTCAGGATGGACCTGTACGAATAAGAACTTTCCCTCAAATGATGGTATTTATTCCCCAAAGAATCTGCCAATATTGGCTGTGGCATATACGGATGATGAGTGGAGAAAAGGAAAGTTTACCGATGGCCGTTGTGCTGATAAGGCGGATGGCAGAACTAATTTTCGGCAAATAGATCTAGACGGCTGGCTCCATGCTACCTATGGAAATGCTGATGCGCGCAAAGGTGTGAAGGAGTTTTTAACTCAATACCTCTCGAAATAATCGGATTAGCATTAGACATCCCAAGCCCTGGTTCGATTCCGCCCCGGGCCACCAAGAATCTGAATAGCCCACTTGTTGGGCTATTTTCTTTTCGGGCTTGGCAGGATTAGGCGCCATTAGTCTCGGATATCCCCATCAAGAACCGTCCCTTAAAAGGACCATTCAATTTCTCATCCCTGCGCCAGTCGTTGTCGTTTAAAACGACAAATCAGCAACCTATAATGAACCACAATTCATTAGACAAGGTTCATATGTCCATTACACGCCGTTCTTTTATAAAAACTACCGCTGGTGCTCTAGTTGCACCAACTTTGTATCCAATTACTTCAAGCTTTGCTCAATCAGGTGAGTGGAAGACTTATGAAATTACCACCGAGATAACAATTGATGCCCCCAATCAGAATGTTCAGGCCTGGCTTCCGTTGCCTCTGATTAAAGATACGGATTACTTTAAAACTCTCTCCATTAAAACGGATGGCGATGCCAAGAAAACCTCAATAGCCAAAACGCCAATGGGTGAAACCCAAATGCTATGGGGTCAATGGGATGCCTCAACCAATACTCGCAATCTAGTAACAACTTTTGTTGTCAGCACTCGTGAGCGTAACAATCAATTGATCGCCCCCAATAAGGCGCTGGTTCTGAGTAAAGAGGAGCAAAAGTTTTGGACACGCGGCACAGAGTTCTTGCCAACTGATGGCATCGTCAAAGAAAAAGCAAATGAAATTGTTAAGCCGTTAGCTAAAGACGCCACTGATATTGATAAAGCTAAAGCAATATATAACTGGGTTGTAGAAAATACCTTTCGCGACCCTACTACCAAGGGCTGTGGTGCTGGAGATGTCAAGTTAATGCTAGAGACAAATAATCTTGGCGGCAAGTGTGCCGACATCAATGCCGTTTATGTTGCCCTAGCCAGATCAGCAGGGCTTCCCGCTCGCGATGTCTATGGTATTCGAATTAATGATTCTGCTCGCGGCTATAAGAGCTTAGGTAAATCAGTGGATATCAGCAAAGCACAACATTGCCGCGCTGAGTTCTTTGCCAGGGGCTATGGTTGGGTAGCAGTAGACCCAGCAGATGTTCGCAAGGTGATATTGGAAGAGCCTACGAATTTGACCATTACAGATCCTAAGGTAGTTGCGATTCGGGATTACTTGTTTGGCAATTGGGAAATGAATTGGATGGCTTACAACTACGGTCACGATATTATTTTGCCTGGCTCGAAGTTGGGCGCCAAAGGAAAGATTAGTTTCTTAATGTATCCACAAGCTGAGACTAAAGAAGGGCGACTAGATTCACTAGATCCGGCCAACTTTAAATACAAAATTACCAGCAAACTGATTGGTTAATTTGTGACTATCAAAAGCCTAGTTTGCTTTATTGCGATTTGGCTAAATTGCTCGCTGGCCTTAGCAGATTGGGTGCCAGTGAGCAAAATTGGTCTAAAGCCAGCAATCGGTTTTGAACTTAAAAACTTAGATGGTAAGACTGTTCAATTAAGCCACTACAAAAGTAAAGTCGTTCTAGTAAATTTCTGGGCAACTTGGTGTGAGCCTTGTAAGGAAGAGTTTCCAGAATTGATTCACCTTCAGGAAAAATATGGAACTCAAGGCCTAGTAGTATTAGCAGTCAATTTGGCTGAATCAAAGCCGCGTATTCAAACATTTCTAAAATCAAATTTAATTTCTACCAATGCCTTAGAGATTGTTTTGGATAACAGCAGCCTTACTTATAAGGCATGGAAGGTTAAGGGTATTCCAACAACCTATTTGGTAAGCAAAAAGGGGCTGGTCGAAGCCTATTGGATGGGCCCGGTTGACGCTGATGACTCAAGTTTTATTAAGGCGGTAGAAAGAGAGCTAAGGTAGGGGCGGATGGGCATCCTTGGCCCTGGTTCGATTCCGCCCCGGGCCACCAAGAATCATCAAAACCACCTTCGGGTGGTTTTTCATTTGTGGGTATTATTAAAAGTACCCATTTCTAGGAATAAAAAATGCTTAAGCTCTACTATCACCCATCACCTAATCCAGCAAAAGTAGCTCTGTATTTAGAAGAGACCAATACGCCTTACGAGATTATTGTGACTGATACCCGCAAGGGCGATCAACATAAACCAGAATTTAGAGCAATTAATCCTAATGGAAAGACGCCTGCTTTAGTCGATGGTGATATTAAGGTGTTTGATAGTAATGCCATCATGCTGTACTTAGGCGAGAAGATCGGCAAGTTCATGCCAGCAAATACGCCACAAGCACACGCTGAGCTTTATTCATGGCTTATGTTTGTTGCTACCGGTATCGGGCCGTATTGTGGACAAGCTGTTCACTTCAAACACTTTTCTCCAGAGCCAAAAGAATATGCGGTCAATCGTTATGACTTTGAAGCATGGCGTCACTGGCTATTAATTGAAGAGCGTCTATCCAAACAGCCCTATATGCTAAGTGAATATAGCATTGTGGATATGTCTGTTTGGGGCTGGGCAAGGATGATTCCGTTTGTATTAGGCGAAGGCGCCTGGGAAAAGCTGCCGAGCGTTAAACGCCTTTTAGATGAAATCAACGCCAAGCCAAGTGCTCAGGCTGTGGAGGCGATTAAGACCAAATTTAATTTCAAGACTGAAGTAGATGAAGAGTCCAGAAAGAATCTTTTTCCCAGCAATGAGCGGCTCAAGAAATAGGATCAGACATCCTAGGCCCTGGTCGATTCCGCCCCAGGCCACCAAAATCAAATAATGCCCTGCTTCGTGCGGGGCATTTTCTTTTGGGCTAGGGAATAAAGCCTCTAATTCGAGATTTAAGCCCTTATTCACTTTGGAGTTGATTCAAGACTAAGTCATATGTACAATGTACATATGACAACACCTCGTTTTGTATGGGAACCTCGAAAAGCTACTGCGAATCTCAAAAAGCATGGGATTACATTTGAAGAAGCAAAGTCAGTATTTTATGATGAGCATGCGAAGTTAATTGATGATCCTGATCACTCTGATGAAGAAGAGAGATTTGTGTTACTTGGACTGAGTCATACTTTGCGCGTTCTTCTAGTGTGCCATTGCTATAGAAGTGAAGGTAATATTATTCGAATTATTTCGGCTCGTAAGGCAACACCCAAAGAGTCAAAAGATTATTAAAGGTGACATATGCGTAAAGAATATGATTTTTCTAATGCCCGTAAAACCCCATATGCTTCAATGTTAAAGAAGCCTATTACGATTCGTTTAGATGAGGATTCGGTGAGCTACTTTAAGACAATTTCAGAAGAGGTCGGCATACCTTATCAAAGTCTGATTAACCTCTATTTACGAGATTGTGCCACTTCCCATAAGAAATTGAATCTTAGCTGGAAGTAGCCTAGAAACAGGATAAGATATCCTTAGCCCCAGTCGATTCCGCCCTGGGCCACCAAGAAACTGAATACCCCACTTGCTGGTCTATTTCTTTTGGGCTAGCGGATGAGCATTTAGACTAAATGAAGCTCAACTCTTTTTCCTAATGCCGCCGCGTATTTTCTGAGGGTGCTTAGGCTTGGGGAATGTTTTCCGGTAGCCAGGGAGCTTTCTAGTCTAGCAATAGCTGGGGCTTGTGTTCCCATGCGTTTAGCAATTTGAGCTTGAGAAAGGCCCGCTTCTTTTCTAGCTGTCAGAATCTCATCAAGAATAGCGAACTCTGCACGATTAAGTTGCTCCACCTCAGCCTTAACAGCTGGATTCTTGAGCATCTTGCTGACCAGTTGTTTATGGGTCAGAGTTTTGGTTTTTGTTGTCATTTCTTTAGCTCCTTCATGCGTTGCTTGGCAAGTTTTAATTCTTTCTCTGGCGTCTTTTGAGTTTTCTTAATAAAGCTATGGAGCATGACAATTTCTTGTCTAACCATCGTACAAAAGAAAATTCTCGCAATACCTTCGGCACCCTAAATTCTTAATTCAAATAGACCACCACCAAAAGCATCGGTATGTGGCAAGCCTAAGTTAGGGCCATGCTCAATCATTCGATCGGTCAAGCCAATGTAACGAGCTTGAAGAGTTACAGGCAAATTCATGATGTCTTCTTGCACATCTTGACTGTAATAAATGATGGAATAGGCCATGTGCGCATAATAACAAATTTGTTATTATTGAGCAAGAGAAGATTATCCTTTAAAAAGGCAGTCTAAAAACAGAGTCAGACATCCTTGTGTCGATGGTTCGATTAAGCCCCGAACCACCAAGAAACACCAAAACTACCTTCGAGTAGTTTTTCATTTTTGGCTTTTGTTTAAGCAGGAATTAAAAAATCGGTATATAAAAGATAGACTCTCAACTATAGGCTCCCAATGAAAAAAATAATCCCAGTTGTTCTTTTGCTCCTTTCGATAGTTGGGTTATCTCAAGCCGCAGATACTGTGCCTATTAAGTCAGACCCAGTTTGGCTAACTGATGTAAGGGCAAGCATTAAGTCTGAAAAATACAATCAGGCAATACAGCAATTACAGGCTGCCAATGAAACCAGTTCAGCCGATTGGAATAACTTAATGGGCTATAGCCTACGCAAGAAACAGCCACCCGATTTAGTGGGGGCAGAAAAGTACTATCAAGCAGCATTAAAAATAGACCCGAATCATCGCGGCGCTCTTGAATATTACGGGCAGCTAAAGTTAATTAATAATGATCTGCCTGGGGCTGAGGCCTTATTGGCGAGATTAGACAAGGCCTGTACTTTTGGTTGTGAGGAATATTCGGATTTAAAAGGGGCTATACAAAAATATAAGTCTAAGAAATAGAGTCAGGGGTCATAAGTCCTGGTCAATTCCGCCCCAAGCCACTAAGAATTACCAAAACCACCTTTGGGTGGTTTTTTCATTTAATCAAAGTAGATTATTGAGATGGCCAGTTTTTACATAGATGAGTGCACCCTCTGATTTGGTGAAGGGTGTGTGTTTACTATATCTCGGACTTCGTATCCATGTTCCAGCAGGATACGATCCATACTCGTCATAAAATACTCCTTTAAGAACAAATATTTCTTCTCCCCCTGGGTGAACATGGGGATTAAAAATTGTATTTGGGGCCCAGTGAACTAAAGCTGTTCCAACACCGTCAAATTCATGAAGCGGCATTACGGATAGACCCGTAACTAACCCAGGATGCCAAGTGGCTGTAGTTGTATCTATTCTTACTATTGAATCATCTTGGGCATTAAATTGCCTTAGCTTTACAAATAAGACACAACCCTCTTTTGAGTGTGGAGCATGTTTGCTGTTGTGTGGATTGCGAATATAGGTACCAGCTGGATAGTGACCATTCTCATCAGAAAATGTACCCTCAAGAACCAGTACTTCTTCTCCACCCCCATGAGTATGTTCAGTGAAAAATGATTCGGGGCTGTACTTAACCAGTGAGCTGGCTCGTGCAACCTCATCGCCAACTCGATCAAGATATTTTCTTTCGATGCCTGGAACAGGCGACGGGTTCCAGTCTAAGTCCAAGGTATTCATTACTGCCTTCTGGGTAAAATCGGAATTAATATTCATTTATATGTTCACATAGAAAGCCATCAGCCTACTGGAAATAGGATTAAACATCCTAAGCCCTGGTCAATTTCGCCCCGGACCACCAAAAAACACCAAAACTACCTTCGGGCGGTTTTTTCCTTTGGGCTGGCAGAGGACTGCCATTGATGGGCGATTGCTATGTAACCTCCATCAAGACACACCCTTTAAAAGCACGCATCAAATTTACACCCTTATTTCAGACGATGTCGTTTAAAACGGCATTTATGATTTTGATGACTTTTTGGCAATCCTTTTATTAATGTCTTTGAGCATTAGCTCATCGGGCTCTTTCCAATTAGCCCCAGTTTGGTTTGCCATATAGACTACCGCAGAAGCAAATTCAGCAACGGTTAAGTCCGGCTTCCCACCCTTTGGCGGCATCGCTCCTACGCCGTGATAACCATCAGAAGTAATGTGGGCCTGACCCTCTTTGATTAACTTACCCCATTGCTTTTGATTACCCACCATGGGAGCCTTATTCAGACCCGTGGCATGACAGTTAGAGCAAACAGCTTTGTAGGTTTGTTCACCACTAGCCATGCTGAGTGAGCCGAGGAAAGACAGGCCGAGAAATAGGAAATATTTCATATTTTCTGAATATTTAAAATAAAGTACGAAAAGTATATATTTGAATCAATATGAAAAAAACAATTACTCATTTAATCCATGTAATTTTATGGACCTTTTGCCTATATTTCCCAATACAAACGAAGGCGGCATTAGTAGGCGATCTAAAAGATGGGCAGCATGTCTTATTGATGAGGCATGCCGATGCGCCTGGTTACGGAGATCCTGCTGGCTATGTCATCGAGCAGTGTTCCACTCAGCGTAACTTGGGTGATTACGGCAAAAGGCAAGCTAAGGCAATAGGGGCATGGTTAACCATCCAGGGGATTCAAAAGGCAGACGTGTTTAGTAGTCCGTGGTGTAGATGTTTAGATACGGCAAATATTATCAATAAAGGCCCAGTAAAAATTGAACCATCACTCGGATCATTTTTTGACGATATGAACCTAGAAAAAAGGCAAACCAAAGCACTAGGAGAGTTTATTAAAAATGAGTTGGTCAAGCAATCTAAGGTGCCCCTGATTCTGGTTACACATCATGTCAATATTCAAGCTTTCACGGGCAGAGTTGTAGATGTGGGCGATATGGTTTTAGTAAAGGTGAATAAAAATGGAGAATATCTATCACACACAATATATTCGAGCCCAAAGCCATAGTCAGCACTTCACTGTGGTTGGGGATCTGCCCTAATAAAACTACTGTAAATATGGTCTCTATTTAAAAGACATTTGTGTCAGAATAAAATAGATTTTTGAGTCAATATAAATTCAGGGAGACAAGAGATGACTAAAAGTATTTCTTTATTGGTAGGTGTTTTGGCTGTTTTATCATTAGTGGCTTGCCAGTCAATGGAGCGTGGAACAGGACAAAAAGCATCTGCCACCCTAGATTCACGTTCAGGCTCGAATGCAAAAGGTACGGTTAACTTTGTATGGCAAGGGTATGATGTTTTAGTAACCGGTAACTTTTCTGGTTTGAAGCCAAATGCTGAGCAAGGGTTTCATGTTCATGAAAAAGGAGACTGCTCTGCTCCTGATGCAACCAGTGCGGGCGGACACTTTAATCCAGATACTGCATCACATGGTATGCCCGGAAGTGGCTCAAATCATGCTGGAGATATGCCAAACATTAAATCAGACGCTAATGGTAATGCAGTTTATTCGGCAAAGTTAAGCGGGTTTTCTGTTAGTAGTGGGCCAACCGGAATATTGGGAAGATCTGTTGTTGTTCATCGCGACCCCGATGATTACAAATCACAGCCAGCTGGTAACTCAGGCCCAAGAATTGCGTGTGGCCTTATTAAGTAGGGTTGAGCATTTTGTTATCGTGATTGATTCCACCCCAGGCCACCAAGAAAAACTAAAACCACCTTCGGGTGGTTTTTTATTTCTCGAATATTCTCAAGGTTGAGCTGTTAAGCGACGCGCATCGAAGCTCAGTTTTTGTGATGCCGTTTAACACGACAAATTCAATTAGACTCTAAAATTCGTCTATGAAATGGCTTTTTCCTCTAGCGCTGGTTTTGCTCATATCCCACGGGTATGCTCAAGAAAACATTAACCCTTATGATGTTCAGGTAAGCACAAGATTGATTGATAGTCACTTTCAGATACAAGCATCCTATACTGTTCCAATCAACCTCTGTACTGCCTATGCTTTTATTACGAGCTATGAGAGCGCAAAAAATATCCCAGGAATTTTAGAATCAAAAGTAATATCTCGGGCTGGTAATAAGGTGCGGGTTTATAGAGTGATCGAAGAGCAAATCCTACTTTTTTCAATCGAGATGAAGTCTCTTGTTGAATATACAGAGGTATCCAATCGATTGTTAACTTTCGAGCAAATTAGCGGCGATACAAAGTTCTATAAAGGTAGTTGGAGACTCATTTCGGAAAAAGACTCAACGACATTTAAGTATGAATCCCTAGTGGAGCCCGATTCACTTATTCCTTCCACAGTGATTGAGTACTTTATTAAAAATAGTATTCGTGGGCGCTTTGAATTAATGGCTCAAAGAGCTTCCCAACAGAGGGTTGCTGAAATGCTGGCTTGTAAATAGCTATCTCACACTTTACTCATGCGCTGACCAAATCGTAATGTGGTTTAAAGCGACAGTCTTAGAGACGGAATCATACCCTTAGGCCCTAGTCGATTACGCCTTAGGTCACCAAGAATAACAATGGCCCACTTATTAGGCCATTGTTATTTACTTCCTTAAATCGTGGTAGATTGTTTCTAAGGCAATTCAGGTTTGATAAGCATCCTGCAAAACTATAAAAGTTAATCAAAGGCAATCGACATGAAAAAACTCATATCACTAGGGTTAATGGTGCTAATTTCAATTATTGGCCTATCAGCAATGTATAAGATTGCTTCTGCGAAAGAGCAAGAACTCTCAGGCGGTAAAGTAACCATCATCTACGATGCCTTTGGTAAGCCTTCTGACCTTGAGCGTGGCTGGGGATACTCTGCTTTAGTTGAATACGGCGGTAAGAGAATTCTATTTGACACGGGTGGTCAATATGCAGCATTTAAAGCCAACGTCGATAGACTGAATATCGACTTATCAAAAATAGATTTTGTAGTGCTTTCCCACAGACATGGTGACCATACGAGTGGATTAGCCTATGTGCTTGAGAAAAATCCTAATGTGGTTATATATGCTCCGATTGAAACAGGTTCTTTTGGAACCCCATTTAGTGCGCCGCAAGCGCTCCAAAGAAAAGTTGACTTATTGCCCGATGATTTGCAGTATTTTGATGGCAAAATCGGTAAAGCCTCAGTAGATTCACCGTGGAAGAATGTAAATATCACTCGCATTACTGATACAACTGAAGTGGCACCAAATATTTTCCTGATTAGAACGGTATCCGATGTTAAGGGCACTCTAGAACTTGCTGAAGTCTCCATGGCGATTAAGACGCCAAAAGGATTGGCAGTGATCGTAGGCTGTTCCCATCCAGGCATTGAAAAAATATTAGCAAAGGCAAGCGAAATTAATCCAAATATCTACACTATTGCTGGCGGGCTTCACTTGGTTGATAAATCAGATGATGCAGTCAGGCAAACCGTGGCTAATTTTAAAGAAAAGTGGAAGCTGCAAAGGGTGGCCGCAGGTCACTGCACCGGACATTTTGCCCAAGTGGAAATTGCTAAGGTATTTGCAGACAAGCAAGATCATTCGGGTCTTGGGGAAGTAATTCTGCTGCCCTGAGGTGTTTAGCAATGAGACACTTCATGTTTAGGTGGGGGTAATTCAGAGACGGGATCAGACACCCTCAACCCTAGTCGATTTTGCCTCTAGCGACCAAGAAACACTCAAACCATCTTAGGTTTTCTTTACTCAACGCCCTGTTACTATCAGAGGAACCAATTTCCTTTAATGGAGTTAAAAATGGATTTAGCCAAATTGTTTGCTGCTATTGTCTTTGCGTTACCGTTGGGAGTTAGCGCTCAAAAAGTACCAACATCGAATATTAATACCGCAGCACTCCCCCCTTCATTTACAGCTATTGATCAAAATAAAGACGGCTACATTACTCGTGATGAGGCTAAAAAAGCGGGTATCTCGAATATTAATTTTGATGCCGCAGATAAAAATAAGGATGGAAAGCTAAATCTTAGTGAATGGACACTAGTCAAATTTAACTAGGATTAGTCATTCCTTGGGCCATCAAAAGGAGCTGAAACCTTTGCCCGTGAGTATGGTTTTATTCTACGTGAGAGCTTTAGGGTTATTACGGGTATGACCTTCATGTTTAAAAGAACAAACTAACATTAGATTCCATAAGCACTTTGAAAGCGTGGGAGGTAAGGTGAGCACAGATAACACAAATCAATTGGTTGAGCTGAGTTATGTCAGCAAAGCAACCCAAAATATGGGGCTGTCAAGTTTGGTTCATTTATTTGATGTAGCTCAGAAATGGAATCAGGCGCACGAACTTACGGGCGTTTTATTTTATGAAAACGGACATTTCGCACAGATACTCGAGGGCAGACGAGAAGATGTATTGTTTATTTGGGCAAAAATTCAAACAGATTATCGGCATACTGTCCTCCACCAAATTGAGCTAGATGAGATTGATCAAAAGCTCTTTCCTCATTGGGCCCTAAGATTTTATGGGGGAGACCAAATTGCCAAAGATGTTCCTCATCTGGCTGGGGTGCTCGATGGCCTACCTGATCACGATGTGGAGTTGTTAAGAATCATGCGCTCAGTTGCCAAGGGTAAATAACACTAGGCTGGAAGTCCTGATTCAGGTCAGATCTCTAAAGCTATCCTAAGGTATTTTTGCTTGTAAGCCCTTGGAGTCTTATGGGAGAATAGTTCTATATAAATTGATTGCGAATGAGTTATGAAAAGATTATTAACAGCAGTTCTAGCAATTGTGTTTGTGCTGACCTTGGGAGTATGTGCAGCCAGTACTACACCACCAGTAGGCGTTAGTTGTGATTACGGCCAAGGCAAGCCTATGTGGCAAATGCCGCTTGACTGTCAGGGCCGCTAATTCTTGGGCGCCAAATAATACTAACGCCACCTTCGGGTGGTTTTTTGTCGAGGGCCCGAACGTCTTTTGAAGAAAGTGTGTTTTAAACAATAATGCAAATTAATCGGCAGCAGGAGACGGTATGTATAAGCTAATAGCCTTCGATGCCTATGGCACATTATTTGATGTTTACTCTATGGGGCAGTTGGCGGAAGATTTGTTTCCTGGCCAGGGTCAAGCACTGGCTTTGATGTGGCGCGATCGCCAAATTGAATACACCCGCCTAGTGACAATGAGTGATCCAAATCCCGAGGGAAGTAAACACTATCTTCCATTTTGGGAGCTTACTATTCGTTCCTTGCGTTATGTTTGTAAGCGCATGTCTTTGGAGCTCACCCCTCAAAATGAAAAACGACTGATGGAGCAATATGCCAAGCTCACTAGTTTTGAAGACAGTTTGGCAGTTCTTAAGCGTATTAAAGAGCGGGGTATCTCTACAGCCATATTGTCAAATGGTAGTAGAGAGATGCTATCTACTGTAGTCGAGAGCAATGGACTTCAGCCCTTCTTAGATAAAGTCGTCACCATAGAAGATGTACGCTTATTTAAAACAGCCCCACAAGCCTATGAACTTCTTTTAAAGGCGTTTCCAGTCAAGAAAACAGATATTCTTTTTGTATCAAGTAATGCTTGGGATGCCCTAGCTGCGAAATGGTTCGGCTTTGATGTGTTTTGGGTGAACCGACTAGGTCATCCATTTGAGGAGATTGGAGAGGTACCAAATTTCGAGGGCGATTCATTAAGCAAGGTATTGGAGCTCATCTAAGCGGTAATATATATCTAAGATTTGTTAAACCAAGCAATTTTTACTAATACCAAAAAATGATGAATAAAAAGCTCAAACCACTTTATGTATTTCTGATGTCATGTGCCAGTACTCTGGCGTTTTCAGCTGGTGATAACACTCATGTGTATTTGCCTCCTTTTTATGAGGCCGTGATGAAGATGACGCCCAATGGAAAGTTGGGACAGGTTATTAAGAAGGAGCCTATCAGCACATCCATTCAGGGTGCGCAAGCTTGGCGCATTGCTTTTATTTCCTCTGATTTTGCTGAAAGAAAAACAATTTCTACTGGTGTTCTAGTGGCACCAGTGGGACCTGCCCCCAAAGAAGGGCGGCCTGTATTGGCTTGGGCCCACGGCACCACTGGCACAGCACAAAACTGTGGGCCATCACAGTTGCCAAACCCTGCGCAGCCCTTAAACGAATATTTTTTAATTGGCGGAAATTCAGGAACTGATTACGGCATGCCTGCTGCAGAGCGCTTCATCAAAGATGGCTATGTAATTGTGGCAACTGATTATCAGGGCCTAGGCGGAGGCGGTAAGCATCAGTACATGGTTTCGGGTACACAAGCGAGAGATGCGATTAATTCAATCCGTGCGGCTGGTGATATGAAGGAAGTTGGTGCAGGTAAGAAGGCGCTGATGTATGGCTGGTCTCAGGGCGGCGGAACAGTGCTGGCCGCAGCTAGCTCGCCGGATTACATTGCGCTAAAGGGTACTGCATTTGATGATATTCAGTTGCTTGGTTTTGTTGCCTTGGCACCACCAGACGTAAGCGCAACGATTACTGCTGTTCCAAATGATCAGGCATCGGCTGATAAGTACATTGATGGATTAATGCAAGCATTTTCTGGTGATGTCATGGGCTTTGCTCATCTGTCGATGACTTTTTGGGCGCTGCCAAATGGATTTTCAAATCTTCAGTTAGAAGATATCTTTACTACTGAGGGCGCCAAGGCAATTAATCAAATTTATACAGGTAAATGTGTTCATGCTGCGGTTGATACTATTAACTATAACTTTGGTAGCACCTACAAAACATTGTTAAATGCTCAGCCAAAGAATTCTCTAGCATGGGCAAAGGCTATATATGAAAGTGGTGTTAAGAAAGTCAAGCCAGTAGCTCCAGTAACTATTTATTGGGGTACAAAAGACACTGCTGTACCACCATTTATGGGCAAACTCTATCAAGAGCAGATGTGCAAGTTAGGCGCTAATGTTGCGCGAACTCAGTTGCCAGGAGAGCAGACACATTACACGACTCCACCAGTTGCCGAGCCCCTATTTGTGCCTTGGGTCGAGGATCGCTTTGCTGGTAAGCAGGCACAAAACGGTTGTGTAGGAATTCAGTAAGCCCTACTTGAAGCGATAGGCGAGAGCCATAAAAATATTGTCTTGGAAAGAGCGATTCATGACGGGGCTATTGTTAATGCCGCCGCCCATCCATTTACGTTTGCCATAGATGTTCACATACCAATTGTCTACCACTGGAATCTCAATCATCATGCCTGCCATGAGATTGTTGGTTGCCGGTGCAACATAGGAGCTGTAACCAGTGAGGGCGGCCTCCCCTGAATTAATGCCATAGTAATAATTGGCGTATTGACTAGATTGTCTTTCAATGCCGAGTTGTGGATACACCACGATATTTTTATAAGTTTCTAATTCTGCAAAATAGAGTAGCTCGTAAAGAGCTCCACTCGATTTTCCGAAGTCATGATAAGCGTTAGCAAAAATAGCGCCAATCGGCGTTTCTTGATAGGTACCAACACCTAGGGGGATGGGGTCACTGCGATTAATAGAGCTGCCATTGATGGGTGATTTAACTTTATAGGTATCTAAATTAATCTTCCCAGTAAGTTCAAAATATCCATAACCCATTTTGAAAGTTTTAATTCCGACTTCATCTATTCGTGCAAAAAAACGCTTGTAGTCAAAGTAAGCATAGGGCAATGCTAATGACTGCGTGCCTTCAGTGCCAATATGTAAATTAGAGGTATAGATCGCAGCGCCGATATCCCCAACGATATGATCTGGTAGACCATCGTCAGGCAAATCATCCATTGCAAAAGTAGGACTCACAATTGCCATGAACAATAAAAATAGAATGGATTTCATGGCTGAATAATAGGCTAAAAACTGCGAGTTCACTCTTGGCTCTAGAGATCTACATTGTTTAGGGCTACCCCATCTAAATGGCGGGTATCTGCCCAATAATCAAGCTGCCAGGAATATCCATCATGAAAAATCCAATTTAATGAGGCATTGGGAACAACAGCAATCCGCTCCGCCCCTAGCGCCTGATTTGTTGCAATGCGATACATCATATCTAGAACGCCCCCATGACTAACAAGCAGAACAGTTTGACCAAGGTGCTTCTGACGAAGCTTTTCAAGCACATGTCTAATCCGCTGGGCGAACTGAGTAATGCTTTCGCCTCCAGACATGTCGTGGTCTAGCTCGCGTGCCAAATGCGCTTGCCAAAGATCGGGTTGAACCAGGGGAGCTTCATTGATAGTGAGTCCTTGTAGGGCACCCAAGTGACGTTCACGCAGATCACTATTGGTGATAGCGGGTATTTTGAAGTATTCCACAAGCGCATTTGCGGTAAGTGCTGCGCGTTGTAAGTCGCTGGTATAGATAACATCAAATTGCAGATTTGATTGTTTGAGAGATTGCGCTAGCTGTATAGCCTGTGTAAGTCCATGGGCATTGAGCGCGATATCGGTATGACCCTGCAAACGTCGGGCCACATTCCAGTCAGTTTCGCCATGGCGCACAAGGCAGAAGCGTGTTTTAGTCATACAGAAATGATACGGTAAGGATTACTTCTTGAGAGTCCAAGCCCGTGGATTATGCTCAAAACCAATTTTTTGGTAGTACTCATTTGCTTTGGGGGCAGCCAAGAGCACAATCATGCATTCTGAGCCAAGACGAGATTGGGTTTCTTGAATCAGACGCTTCCCAATACCGTGTTTTTGGTATAACTCATCAACAGCCAAGTCTGCCAGATAGGCTACATAGGAGAAGTCCGTTAAGGTTCTGGCAATTCCAACCAATTTTTCTTGGTCCCATGCTGTGATCATGAGATTGGCATGAGTCAGCATATCTGCAAAAGTTTTCGCACTATCAATCGGGCGCCGTTCACCTAGTGTCGACCGAATATAGAGCTCAATGGCTTGCTCAGTAGTAATCTTAGCGTTATCGCGATAAGTAATCATTTTGTTTATTCTCTACTATTAATACAATTAGTTTAATTACAGACAGGAGATAGAGATGAACAAAAAAATTACACGGCTATTCATTGGACTATTTACAGCCTATTCTTTATCTACGGCAGCTTTAGCGGCTGATATTCAGGTGATTACTTCAGGGGCTTTTGCTGAGGCACTCAAAGCCCTAGTGCCTGAGTATGAGAAGCAATCCCCTAATAAAGTAATCATCTCTTATGGCTCATCCATGGGAGCAGCGCCTGATTCGATCCCGTCGAGATTGGCAAAAAATGAAAAATTTGATGTGCTCATCTTGGCATCGCCAGCTTTAGATCGTTTTATCAAAAGCGGAGCAGTTCAACCTGGTACACGGGTGGATTTAGTTGCTTCAGTTATTGGTGTGGCTGTAAAGGCTGGAGCTCCAAAACCTGATATCAGCACCGTGCCTGCTTTAAAGCAAGCCTTGCTCGATGCTAAATCGGTGGCTTATTCAGCAAGCGCTAGTGGCACCTATTTATCCACGGAGCTTTTTCCTAAGCTGGGCATTGCCGAGCAGATGAGTAAAACTGCGAAGAAGATCTATAGCGAACGCGTAGGTACTGTAGTTGCGAGGGGTGATGCTGAATTGGGATTTCAGCAGGTAAGCGAATTAATCCCTATTCCTGGCATAGATTTCATTGGTGAGATCCCCCCAGAGGTACAGCAGACAGTGCTGTTCTCCGCCGGGATTACAAGCAATGTCAGTAATTTAGATGTTTCTCGGGATTTGATTGCCTTCTTGGCATCACCTAAGGCAGTACCGACTATTCAGCAAGCTGGCTTGAAGCCAGTATTACCAGCACTTCCTTGGTAATAATGAGAATATGTAAAAACCCCGCTCAATGAATGTAGCGGGGTTTTTATTTATGCTGCTGCAACTGCGGGTTTTACTTGCCTATTCAAGGCTCGCTGAATTTTGGCTTTTTCTTTTGGCTTGGTACTTTTTTCAAGGAGTGTTGTTAGTTGGGTAGTATTAAGAGGGCCCAATCTAGCTTTTCCGGTCTTAGTAAGCATTGAATCGTTTTTTCTATTTCTTTGGTTTTGGCCAACAGCCATATCGATTTCCTAGAGTATTGGATGATAGATCTGGGGTGTTCCCACAAATCCCCCTATCTAGGGCGCAGAATAGTGATCACCTTTCAGAATAACAGCTAAAAAGAGCCAGCGCTATATTATGTGATGAGCATGATGACCCTCTCAAACATTATTTTCTCTTTGGTGATGGGCTTCTTGATGTCCCTGAGCATCACACTAGCAACTACGTTTATACGGATAGGCTCTGCTCAAAATTTTTTCTGGGTTTGGTTTGAAGTGTGGACCGTTGCCTATCCCATAGCAATTATTTGCATCTTAATTTATAGGCCTATGGCGATCAAGATTACGACTACTGTATTGGAACGCTTAATTCGTAAGTAAGCGACATCAAGGCAAAGGGTACAAGAATGAAAAAGTATTTGTTGATCTTATTGAGCAGCTCAATTTTGATGGCATGTGCTGCGGTTTATACCGATGGATCAGATGCCAATCACGTGACTTTCCTCAACAGCAATGGTGAGACGATTACCGAGCTGATGAAAAAAGCAAATGCTTATTGTGAGCAGTATGGCAAAGTGGCTTCATTTAGGAACAGCGACAGTCAACTGATTGCCATATTTGATTGCAAGCTAGCCCGCTAAATCAGATTGGTAGATGAGTCCTGCATGTTCTCTGAGTGCGTGGAACTGGATAGATTCCCAGCGCTGTTGAGCAACATCTAACTCCGATTTGTGTGATGCCAAGAATACTGAGGCACCAACAACATCTTCTGCCATGCGATGAATATTTTCTTGTATAAATTTTTTGAGTGCCACAGGATCATCAGAGCTCACCCAGCGCGCGAGGTTATAGCGGGCCGGCAGAAGACGCACTTCTGCGCCATATTCTGTTTGAAGGCGATGACTCACTACCTCGAACTGAAGTTGTCCGAATGCACCAAGTAACATTGTTCCGCCAGTCATTGGGCGAAAGACCTGAATCGCACCTTCTTCACCTAATTGCATGAGGCCAGTTCGTAGTTGTTTAGAGCGCATGGGGTCGGCTGATTCAACCATGCGAAATATTTCTGGGGCAAAGAAGGGTAGGCCAGTAAATTGCAAGTGCTCACCTTCGGTCAAAGTATCCCCCAGTCGAAGAAGGCCATGATTTGGTAAGCCAATGATGTCACCAGGAAAAGCTTCATCCAAAATATCGCGGCGTTGCGATAAGAATGACAGCGCATTATTCGTGCGCACTTCTTTGCCATTGCGACAGATCTTCAGTTTCATACCGCGTTGAAAGTGGCCAGAGCAAATCCGCAAGAAAGCCACGCGGTCTCGATGTGCGGGATCCATATTGGCTTGAATCTTGAAAACGACAGCAGAGAATTTATTCTCAGCAGGGCTGACTTCTCTTTGCAGGGCTTTGCGTGAGCCTGGCGATGGAGCCAATTCCACTAGAGTATTTAGAATTTCACGCACGCCAAAATTATTAATAGCAGAGCCAAAGAAGACTGGTGATTGACGCCCTGCTAAAAAAGCCTCTCGATCAAATGCTGGCATCGCACTTTTAATGAGATCCACTTCTGTGAGGGCATGTTCAAGATCTGACCCAAGACGCGCCTTAAGTGCAGGATCATTCACATCCACAATCGCATGTGAATCTTCGGTTATGCGATCTTCACCAGCTTTAAACATGCGCATTTGTGAGTTTGCGATATCAATGACACCCGCAAAAGATTTTCCCATGCCTACGGGCCAAGTGAAAGGGACGACTTCAATACCTAGTGCGGATTCAATTTCATCCATCAATTCCATGGGTGGCTTAACTTCGCGATCCATCTTATTAATGAAAGTAACAATAGGCGTATTGCGGGCGCGACATACTTCAAGCAAGCGCAGAGTCTGAGACTCCACACCATTGGCTGCATCGATCACCATGAGGGCTGAATCCACAGCCGTTAAAACGCGGTAGGTGTCTTCAGAGAAATCTTGATGGCCTGGGGTATCAAGAAGATTGATGATGCAGTTGCGATATTCCATCTGCATCACCGAGCTCGCCACTGAAATACCGCGCTGCTTTTCAATCTCCATCCAATCAGAGGTTGCATGACGACTAGCTTTGCGGGCTTTAACGCTTCCGGCGATCTGAATCGCACCAGCGTATAGAAGTAATTTCTCAGTGAGAGTTGTCTTCCCAGCATCTGGGTGAGAGATGATGGCAAAGCTGCGACGACGGAGAACTTCCGCGCCTGGCGTGCTAGATGAAATGGTATCGATGGTAATTCTGCGCTTATCTAAGTATGGACAGAATTATAAGCGGGTAGATAGTCCTCAGAATTGCTCTTCAGGCCTGACAAAACGCCATTGTCCGGAAGGCAAAGGCCCCAAAGAAAGTTTGCCCATGCGGACCCGTTTAAGGCCTAAAACTTTAAGACCAACCATATCGCACATGCGGCGGATTTGACGGTTGCGCCCCTCTCGCAAGACAAAGCGGAGTTGCTCTTCATTCTGCCAACTCACTTGCGCGGGTTTTAAGGCAACACCATCGAGCTCAAGACCATGCTTCAGTCTATCTAGATCCTCAAAGGAGAGAGCCCCCTCTACACGGACTAAATATTCTTTTTCAATTGGACTGTTTTCACCGATCAGCAATTTTGCGGTACGCCCATCCTGAGTTAAGACGAGCATGCCGGTCGAGTCTATATCGAGACGGCCTGCAGGCGCTAGGCCGCGGGTATTAAAGCGTGGGCTGCGACCTCTATCGAGTGGGCTTGCAAAGTAGTTCTCTGGGGTGATTAAAGAGGCGGCCGGCGGATACTCTTTTTCGTCATCAAAGTGAGAAATAAAGCCAACAGGCTTATTAAGAATGACAGTAACGCGCGAGGCTTGCTGTACTTTAGCGCCAGATTGAAGTTCAATTTTCTGGCTACGCAAAGCGCGCACACCAAGCTCATTGACGACCACTCCATCCACGGTGACCAAACCTTGCTCAATGTAAGCGTCGGCTTCACGACGAGAGCAAAGCCCTAGCTCTGAGAGTAATTTTGAAACGCGCACCTTTTCCATATACGTATTATCGGTCAGTGACAGCATTTAAGATGTGGAGAGATAATGGCGCATCTCCATTTGGTGGCATATCAATGCCATATTCAGAAAGGAACTGAAAATGACAGGCAATCTAAAACCCCTCCAATTTATAAAACCCTTTATTTTCAGGTGCTTACAGCTGTTGTGATCAAAAAATAGAAAAGATTCAGTAATTTCTGCAAGAGGATTAAGAAGCAATGAAAAAAACTTGGTTAGTCACAATGTTTGTTTTCACCCTGATTGGCAGCCAAGCGTTGTTTGCTCAAACGCGATTACCGGCAATCCCAATTGAGCAATACACGCCCGAGCAGGTGAAGGCTGCCCAAGAATTTGAGCTTGCCCGTAAGCGTCCGCCTTGGGGGCCTTTTGCAATGCTCATGTACAGCCCAGAGCTGATGAATAATGCCAGAGCCATGGGTGACTATTTAAGATACAAATCTTCCATCCCTAATATGTTGAGTGAGTTTGCCATTTTGATTACTGCCCGTGAGTGGAGTCAAGACTATGAATGGAGCATTCATTACCCCATTGCCATTAAGACTGGCCTTAAAGTCGATATTGCTAGTGCGCTGAAAGAGGGTCGCCGTCCAGAGGGCATGAGCGAGGACGAAACCCTTGTGTACGATTTCACGCTTGAGTTGCAGCGCTATAAGCAGGTCTCAGATGTCACCTTTGCCAGAGTAGAGAAACGTTTTGGTAAAAAAGGGGCAGTAGATCTTGCGGGAATAGCGGGCTATTACACTTTTTTGGCGATGGAGATGAATGTAGCTCGCCATCCTGCACCGGCTGACGGTGGCGTTCGTTTGCCACGTTTTCCAGACTGAATTCTTTTGCTTTGCACAATAAGCATTTCTTGACAGGATTTTTTTTAAATGATAATTTAAACAACTGTTTAAAAATTACACCCTTTCTTGATAATAAAAACCTAAGCCAATAATGAAAAAAATTACCCGTGCAGATTTAAGTGCAGCAGCAGAAAAATATAAAAATTGGGGCAAGTGGGGTGCAGATGATGAAATTGGCACTTTGAACTTTACTCAGCCAGAAGATATTATTGCTGCAGCCCAGCTGGTCAAAAAGGGCAAAGTGATTTCTTTGGCTTTGAACTTTGATAGTAGCGGACCGCAGGGCGCAAAAACAAAATATCCGTCCATGGGACGTATCAATCCAGTCCACACGATGTTACGGACGGGAACAGATGCCTATGCTGGCGTTTTAGATAAACGCGGTATTCGGGCGGCGGACGATATGGTAGTAATGCCTTTGCAATGTGGCACTCAGTGGGATGGTTTGGGGCATGTCTTCTATGAGAACTATATGTATAACGGCTATGATTGCCGTGAAGTATCTTCGGCGGGAGCGGCCAAGTGCGGCATTGAGAAGACAAAAGCCAAGATGGTGGGCCGTGGAATTTTGTTAGACGTAGCCAGGGCAAAAGGCCTTGAAACATTGCCTGAAGGCTATGGAATTACCTGCAAAGATCTTGATGACACTGCTAAAAAGCAAGGCATTGAAATTAAGCGCGGTGACTACATCATCGTTCGTACTGGTCAAATGGAAGAGAAAATAAAAGCGGGCAGCTGGGATGGATACCCAGGCGGTGATGCCCCAGGTTTTGCATTTGAAACACTGGAGTGGATACAGCGCACAGAGCTAGCTGCTTTGGCAAGCGATACATGGGGATGCGAGGTCCGCCCAAATGAATCTGAGCCAGGAATTAATCAGCCTTGGCATTGGATTACCATCCCAATTATGGGCATGACCATGGGCGAGATTTTTTATCTCAAGGATCTTGCGGATGATTGTGCCCAAGATGGTATTTACGAATTTATGTTTGTTGCCCCAGCCATTCCAATTACGGGTGCTGTTGGATCGCCAACCAATCCCTTAGCAATCAAATAAGTAGACTTATTCCCAACAATAGTGGGGGAGACAATATGTTGCAGTTAGAAAAAAATATAAAAAAAGCATTTAAAAAAAGTATTACGCTTGGGTTGAGCTTGGTGGCTTTAGGAATGGTACAAGTGGCATTCGCTCAGCAGTACCCCGATAAGCCGATTCGCTTGATAGTTGCTTTTCCTCCAGGTGGGCCAGTAGACATTACGGCACGCATCTTATCTACGCAACTTGGTGACATTTTGAAGCAGTCGGTGATCGTCGAGAATAAGGCAGGGGCCGGAGGAAATATTGGAGCTCAATACGTTGCTAATGCTGCGCCTGATGGATATACCTTTTTAGTGACATCTGCAGCCTTTGCTGTAAATCCTTCTCTTTATGGCCTGGCTGCGGGATATAGTCCTGAGAAAAACTTTATTCCTGTGGTGGTGGCAACCACTCAAGCGAATGTGATTTCTGTAAATGAAAAAGTAGCTGCTAAATCAATTGCAGAATTGAAAGAGTTGGTATTCAAGGAGAATCTTTCCTACTCAAGCCCGGGGACAGGAACTACCCCACACCTTACTTGCGAAAATTTATTTAGGGCTATTTGGAAGGCAAACGTCACCCATATTCCATATAAGGGTGCTGGGCCAGCCTCTTTAGCAGTAGTGGGTGGAGAGGTACCGATTGGTTGTACGGCGGTTGCTGGCATTTATCAGTTTTCTAAACAAGGCAAAGTGAGGATTCTTGGTGTATCAAGCGAAAAGCGCCTGGTAAGTTTGCCCGACGTACCTACATTAGCAGAGCAGGGATATCCACAGATTAAGGATTACACCTGGTCAGCAGTATTTGCTCCAGCAAAAACACCATCTGCAATTGTGCAAAAGATAAACCAAGCGATAAACCAAGTTTTGACCAATCCAGAAATGAAGGAAAAATTTGATCAAACTGGCTTGTTGATTGTGGGAGGATCTCCCAAGCAAACTAGTGAATATATTAGTGAGGAGTTAAAGCGGTGGGCGCAGATTGTTAAGGAAACGGGTGCTAAGGTTGAGTAGGGGCAGACAAAAATCCTTGCTCACAGAAATTCAGAATTTCAGGGAGAGCTTGTTTCAGGTTGCCGCCTTTAGCCTTCCCTTTAGAAATGACCTCTAGCCTTCCCGTATTTGACGCCACATACAAGTAAAGACCCATGACAAAGATGAGCCGCCAACAAATTGAGGATTCACTGAGTTTAGGAAGGGTGCGCTTTAATTCGTCTACAAATAATAGGCTCACCTTGTCGTACAGTTTCGCCCTCAATGCGTCTTCAATTTCTTTGGGTTCGTTATGAAGTCTAGCCTGCAATTTGACAAAACTTTGTCCACCTATATCTTCGCTTGCCATCCTCAGGGGTGGGTAGACGAAGGCATAAAGCAACTCTTTCAGGGGAATGGGTTTCTTTTTTGCTTTAATTTTTGCTGCATGCAAAAGGTCAGCGCGCTCTTGAAGCAAAACAGAAGCACGTCGTTCAAAGACGGCATTAAACAGGCCGCGTTTATTTTTAAAGTGATAGTTAATGAGTGCTTGGTTCACTTTGGACTTAGCAGATATATCACGTACTGTTGTCATGGCATAGCCATGCTCGGAAAACAATGTCTCCGCAACATTCAGCAAGCGAGTGGCTGTTTTGTTGTCTGGAGTCGCAAGAGTTTTAATAATCATTATTGAAAAAGCCAATCAAAATAACTTCAAAGGAAAACCTATGAGCAAGACAATCCTAACCTGTGCTGTTACTGGTAATTTAACAAAACCAGAGATGACGCCCTATCTTCCCATTACGCCAAAGCAAATTGCAGATGCCTGTCTTGGTGCAGGTGAGGCAGGGGCTGCCGTAGTGCATATCCACGTCCGCAACCCTGATACAGGCAAGCCTTCGATGGAGCTTGATCATTATGCAGAAGTTATCACCCTCATCAAGGCACAAAATAAGGAACTCATCATTAACCTTACCACGGGTCCGGGCGGTAGATATGTGCCAACAGAGGGCGATCCCAAGTTATTTGCACCTGGCACTACCTTATGTGACCCATTAAAGCGTGTTGAGCATGTTGCCAAACTGAGACCTGATATTTGTTCGTTAGATTTAAATACCATGAATTCTGGACCTGATGTGGTGATGAATACGCCAGCCAATGTTCGCAAGATGGCTAAGATCATTCGAGATGCGGGCGTGATGCCAGAATTGGAAATTTTTGATACGGGCGATTTAAATCTAGCCAAAGACTTAATTAAAGATGGCACATTGGAAGGTCCAGGGTTGTATACCTTTGTGATGGGGGTGAAGTATGGCTTGAACACCGATCCTGCGACCCTCTTGTATATGCGGGATCAATTACCACAAGGTGCTAAGTGGGCTGCTTTTGGCATTAGTCGTGCTGAGTTCCCGATTGTGGCGCAAGCTTGGCTGTATGGTGGGCATGTGCGGGTTGGCATGGAAGACAATATTTATCTGGAAAAAGGTGTGCTTTGCGAGTCCAATGCGCAGTTAGTTACCAGAGCTAAACGCATCATTAATGACATGGGCGGTGAATTAGCTTCATCAAATGAAACACGTGAAATGCTTGGCTTAAAAAAATCTTAAATAAGGAGCTTTCGTATGAATAGTCGCAGATCTTTCCTAAAAACCTCCGCCAAAACCTTAGGCGGCCTCACATTTTGCGGCTGTGGTTTACTGCATGCCGCAGAAACCCAGAGTAACGGACCTAAGCGTGTTACCCCTGTCTTTATCAATGGTAAGCGAGTAAAGACAATCGACGTTCATGCACATTGCGTATTTCAAGATTCGCTTGATTTGATGGGCCCAGATTCAAAATCATATTTGCC
>CAIMXN010000255.1 GCA_903845455.1 uncultured beta proteobacterium
AGCTGCCATTATTCTGCGAGCATAGCCCCTGCCTTGATGCTCTGGATGAGTAGCAACACTGCTAATTTCCCTAAAACCTTTTACAGCCATTCTTTCTCCACCTATTACGACTAGGCGATCTCCCGAGAAAATCCCCAAGAAAGCACCTAAATCCATTGCTCTTGGCCAGAAAACTCAACTTCTTAAATGTACGAATCTAAGGGGATACTACAACGTTTCCTAAATATCGGTGTGTAAGCTTTTGTATAGTAAATTTATTGAATCTAAAAAAGCGCCGCCTGGCTATTTACTTTTCAAAATCAAAAACTACTATGACCGCAAAAAGTCGGGAGTCAACTATGCACCCATGGCTTTAATCACATTATCTTGAGACATTGGCAAATCCCGAACTCGAACCCCCATTGCGTTTACCACTGCATTTGCTATTGCTGCTGCAACAGGACCAGTGACGCCCTCACCTACTCCAATAGCTGGCTCACTTGGACGATTAATTAATTCAATCTCCACTTGCGGAACCTCACTAAAGGTAAGAATAGGGTAATCCTCCCAATTGAGTGATGTAATCCTTGTTCTGTCAAATTGCAATCGTTCTTTTAATGCCCAACTAGCAGACTGAATTACTCCACCTTCGATTTGATTCAAGACACCATCAGGGTTAATAATGAGTCCGCAATCAATTGCAACAAAAACTTTTTTAACCTTCACAATCTCAGCCACGAAAACCTCTGCAATAACGGCTACATAACATCCGGCATTTTTGTAGCGTGCAAAAGCAACTCCAAAACCTTTCGTCCCATCACCTTTGTAATCTTTAATCCAGCCAGCTTTACTACTAACTGCTTTTAATACTGCAATAGCTCTTTCATCCTTGAGATGACGCAAGCGAAATTCAACTGGATCAGCATTTGCTTTCTCAGCAAGTTCATCCATAAATGATTCAATGGCAAAAATATTCATGTGGGCGCCTAATGCCCTTAGTGAGGAACAACGCAAAGGCATCGACTGTATTGAGTGATTTACCACCTTACAGTTTGGGAATTCATAGTAGGGAATCGCATTTCGCTGACTACCCCCACCGGCTGTAAGGGGGGCATCAAGGGGTAAAGGAGGCTCCATACCCTTACCCAAATGCCAAGCCGCCAATAATCCTGGCTCAGACTGTCGACCAGGACGTCCTATATGTCGGTTGCCCCAGATCTCTTCATGCCAATCTGTAATTTGACCCTCTGTATTTACAGATCCCGCAAGCTTCACAACTGTAGCAGGCCCAAAAGGCTCCCATGCAAACTCATCCTCACGCATCCATTGAACGCGGACTGGGTTGCCGTCCATTTGCATTGCTAAAAGCGCTGCATCTAACGCAACATCGTCAGCACCATTATGACCATAACAGCCCGAACCCTCAGCATGTCGTACGATAATCTGCCTGTGACCTAGATTCAAGATCTTGGCTAGCTCATCTCTAAGCGCATAAATAGATTGACTATGCGACCAAACCTCCAGCTGATCATGATGCCACCATGCTAAAGCGCATGATGGCCCAATAGATGCATGAGCTAAATAAGGCCGAGTATATGTAGAGCTAATTTGAGATCGAGTAGAGCTAGAAGTGCTAGATACCTCTTTCAAAATATCGTCTTCAGTTTTTTGAGTCAATAAAAATTGCTCAATATTATTCATATCAGGTAGAACAGCACTTTCACTCCATTTGGAGCACTTCTTGACTAACAACATTGCTTGTATGGCCTGCTCTTCTCTTTGCGTAACTACCCCAATAAAACTCCCATCTCGGATAATTTTTTTAACTCCTGGCATTGCTAAAATAGGAGTCTCATCAAATGAAATTAATTTCGCATGAAATGATGGCGGACGAGCAATTCGGCCATGTAGCATCCCTGGCAAGAAAATATCATGCAGAAAGGCTGCGCCAGTTACCTTACTTAAGATATCTTTTCGCGGCACAGAAGAGCCAATTACTTTATAGGTATCTGGACTGTTTGGGGATGCTCTACCATTTGCATCAACATCTAAGTTCACATTACTCAATAGATCCCAGTAAGAAACTCCTGACCCTATTTGATCGTGATAAATAATGCCATCACTTATTTTTAGAGAGTCCATTGGAAGACCTAATTTGGCTGCGCCCGCCTCTAAAAAAAGGTGTCGAATTTCTGCACAGGCATAGCGCATACTTTCGCCGCCCTCCTGAATAGATCTGCTTCCAGTCGTTGGACCTTCATCTGGGCTAATACTAGTATCAACCGGAGAGATCTGAATTCTGGAGTAACTGATCATCAACTCTTCGGCCGCAATTTGCGCAATTGCAGAGACAATACCTTGTCCAATCTCAACCTTACCAGGGCGAATAGTAATGGTACGATCTTCATTAAAGCGAACTCGCTGGCTTAGTCGTGAGTTGCTGAGCAAATATTGCGGCAGGGCGTGGCTAGACATGATGATTTACTAGCTGCTATTAATTACTTTTTGTATTGCCCGCACAAATCGATTATGTGTTCCGCAACGACATAAATTACGATCAAGCGCTTCTCGTATCTCTGATTCAGAAGGATTGGGATTTTGATCAAGCAGCGCTTTTGCTGTAATTAATATTCCACTCACACAATAACCACACTGAGCAGCCTGCTCATCAATAAATGCCTGCTGTAATACATGTAAGTTATCTGGCGTCCCAATACCCTCGATGGTTAAAATATCTTTGCCGGCGCAATCCCATAGAGGCACATCACAAGAATGCATTTTTTGTCCATCAATGAGAACACTACATGCTCCACATAAGCCAAGGCCGCATCCAAAACGCGTTCCAAAAAGCTGTAAATCATTACGAAGAATATATAAGAGCGGGGTATTTTGATCCGCTAAAATTGCGTAATCGACGCCATTTACCTTTAGATTAATTGGATTTGACATCTATCTATAGTCTTTAGATTTTCTTTACTAGGCCAGCTCAAACCCAAGTTTTTGGCGCAGGGAAGCCGCAGCTGCCCCAGTAAGAATATTTGCGAAATTCACTGCTAATTGTGGGCTTTTAGAAGCAGTACAAACGCCGAGACAATAATCTGTGGCGAGCTCAAATTCTTTGGGCAACATTCCGATTAAATGTACTCCCAGAGTGATAATAATCTCAGTCACCTGAGTGCTGCCAATTAATCCCGTTTCATTAGATGCAGCCATAGAAGCCATAGCTGTAGCACCATTAGGAAAAATACGAAAGTCTTTTTCTTTGGCTTGATCTAGACCCAACCTTTTCAATACATTTAAGACATGAATACCAGCAGTTGCCTTTTGCGGATCTGGGAAATAAATTCCACGAGCATTATTCAAAGCACTGAATAATTGATCACGATTAGCAATATCTGGGATCGGATCGCCATCTTTAATCGCAACACCAGTTCTAACAATTCCCAAGGAGGCGAGAGAATTCTGTACAACATGCCCACTATCGATCAATTCTTCTATCATTGCTCTTGTAAGTATCACTAAATCACAAGGCTCTCCAGATAAAAGGAGATCCCGCATAGCCCCAACCGCACTAAAGGTTGCCTGTATCTGACATGCATTCTTTTCCTCAAACTGTGCTTGTAAATTTTTTACAATTCCAGCTGCTGCACCACCACTTAAAATTGATAATTTCATGAATCTCTTGCCGTTGAGGATTTAAAAAAAGTAATAAATTATTGCGCCTTAATCCCAGCAGTCTTCACAAGACTTGCCCACTTCTGGATATCTGCATTTAAGTAATTAGTAAATGCAGTAGGATTCATAATCAAGGGTGTTGCACCTTGCTTTGCCCAGATCGCAACCACCTCGGGATTTTGCTGAATTTTTACAATTGCCTTATTCAAAGTATCTATCACATCTTTAGGGGTGCCAGCAGGAGCCATCAGTCCTAACCAAATGGAAGTTTCAAATTTTGGCACACCTGACTCAGCTATAGTCGGCACTCCTGGCAATGTAGGCGAGCGAGATAAGCCAGTTGTCCCCATTGCCCTAACCTGATTAGTTTTGACATATTCAGACATTGTTGTGACAGCGTCGAACATCATATTCACTTGACCGCCAATCACATCAGTACGGGCACCTGAGCTTCCCTTATACGGAATATGTAGGATTTTCACTCCTGCCATAGAGTTGAAAAGCTCGCCTGCGAAGTGGTATGGAGTCCCGGTACCAGATGAGGCGAAAGTTAAGGTATTTGGATTAGCTTTTGCGTACTGAATCAGTTCACCTAAATTCTTATACGGAAGTGACGGATGAATCACCAAAACTAAATCTGAGAAATTAATAGGTGCAATTGCAACAAAGTCCCTCATTAAATTGAAAGGTTTATTGTCAACCAAGGATTCATTAACAGTCTGAGTATTTGACATCATCAATAAGGTATAACCATCAGGAGCTGATTTGGCAACAAAATCAGTGCCAATAATTGATCCTGCACCTGGCTTGTCATCTACTACAAATGGAATTTTAAATTCATCTTGAAGGCGTAGGGCAATAAAGCGAGCATAGTTATCTGCTGGACCACCAGCAGCAAAGGGAACAACGATTTTTACAGGCTTATTTGGATATGTTTGCGCCAGACATGGCAATGCCAAACCACACAAAGAAAATATTACAAGTTTTAGTAGATTCATTTTTATCTCCCCATCAAATATAGGCTTTTTAGGCTCTCAATATACATAAATTTATGAGTGACTCAATGTACCACGATAGTCTTACTAAGACTATCTAGCTAGTAACTAAAGGAGTATTTAAAGTCAGCGCCAGAGAAAACCATCTGGGTATTTGTAGTAATTCATTACGTATCGACCTAAATCATGACGTCTAGAAATATCAGCCATACTTCAAGTTATATCCTAAGCGTAAAACTACCATTTCTGATGAGGGTTTGCTTTTCTGGTGGGCCCAATAGGAGTGGAATCTGGGACCAAAGGATTACGGGCACAGACATCCACAGAAAACTACTAGAATTTCAAGGGTAGATGACTGCTATTGACCTTGGTTTAAGGTGAAGAGTGAGTATTTTCAATTCAATACAATCTACTGGAGATTACTTTCAATAGCTCTCAGTATTTGTATAGCTTGAATTGATCATTACAGAGCTTATTTACTTGAATTTGCTCATCGGGTAGTGATCCACTTGAGACAATCAAGAGAATTGGTAGAGAAGCCTAGAACCACAACATCTAGGAAGAATGAATTCATTTAACACTATCTATAGTGGTACATTAAATACTTGCCAATACTTATGATATTCATCTACTATTACAGGCTCTCCCACATCTTTTCAATAGATACGCCATGGTCACAACGCAACAAATTCGCACTGCTGTGACCATCGGAAAACTCTTTCAAAAGACTCGTAGAGAGAAAAATATTCAACTACACACCATTTCGAACCAATCTGGTATTCCATTGGATTTATTGGTAAAGATCGAGAGTGGCAATCTACTAGCAATTAAACGAGATGCAAAATCTATTGAGTACATCACAAATATTATTGCTCAGAATTTAGATATTAATATTGATGAATACTACCCTTCAAAAACTCGCTTAGATGTTGACAATGTAGTTGAATTATTTCCAAATATTATCGGGAAGAATGTTAAACCAGCTTCAAAAATGAGTATTGGTAGTTAGTTACCGATCATTGGGCTTTCATCTCCTTGCATTGCATTTTTGATTTTGTGCCAGGGCTCATTCGAATGCGCTAAGTCTTGCAGCACTGATCTGACAGAAGCAATACTGTAACGTAAGACTTTCTTAAATATGTCATATCTATTTAGGTAAAAAAACAAAGTGAATGATTGGGCTAATAAAGTAGCTATCGGAGTTGCAGCAATTGCTGTGCTTATTTTATTGACTGCCATTAGATTAAGAATGTCACATGGGGCTTGGTGCTTCCTATGTTCTAGGTTTTAAGTTGATGCGCCTCCCATGAAGACCATCAGGCCGATCAGAGGGAGTTGCAAAAGCTCTTCTATCACAGCAAAACTAGGCAGAAATGCACCCCTGAGGGCACATTTCTATTGATGGTTGTGATCTTGTTTATTCATCGGTATCGCTGGAGACTGACTACCTCCATTCATCATTTGTTGATAAAGTGCGGGGTTACAAGGCTCGCAGTCATTTCGTCCACTTGCTTGATGAGTACTAGCACTCTTATACCCAAGGATGCTTGGATCAACCATGCCGGTAATCATTGCAATGTGTCCAAATACTAAGAACAAAGCCACGCAGATTGCATGAATCTTAAGCTTACCCATTTGATCTAATGCTCTATTCACAAGACCTAACTCTTGCAAGGCAATCCAAATCAATGGCAATCCTGCAATGACGTATGTGCCTACGGCTACCACATCAACAATCGTTCTCCACTCGCCTGCCTTGGTAATTGGAATCACTGCATTAGTCAAAATGTAATAAATGATGCCAATAAAGTAAATACCAACAGCAATACCCGCAAATCGGTTGAGGTAATAGACAAGCCCATCAAACTTACGAGCAAATAGAAGATACAACTCAGTAATAGCCAAGGTCTCAGCCAGAATGACTGGGATGGCCATAAAGATAATTAAATTCCAAGGCTGGTTAGTAGCCAGCAACTCCATATAGTGAGTCATGTTCATTGTGTTTCTCCAAAGTATCGGCGTGACTAAGTGTCACAGATCAAACTAATTTGTAATACAAGAATTAGCTTAGGCTTTTGGAGGTTTATAGATGAAGTTGATCATCGGCTGAAGTGCCAATGAGGGATATTCTGATACTGGGTTTTCAGTAAAGTCTAGAGGTAGGATCGCAGCTAATGGCGGTGTAAAGACTAAACCTAGACAACACTGGTAGCTATCACCATGACATGGCTGCTTGCTATTGGCATCTTGGGAATTATTTACCACCTCATCACAATGATGAGCTGAAGCATCCACCACAATAGTTTGATGATGAGATTGAGCAACTGAAATATCAATAGGCATTACTACCGCATGAATCAGGCTAGTAAATAGACTTAGGCAAAGAGCCAAACAAATCTTTCTCATATATTTATTCTATGCCGATTTGGTAGCTTTGTCATTTAAATCTATATTCCAATCATGGGCATATCAAATACATTGAGGGCCTCTATTGGCCGGTTTTAGCCATCTAGAGAAATTCAATCAATTGGGCACTTCTCGACCCATCATGGTCGTGCACTAAAACAACTATTGCTTGGTGTTATGGCTATCTATTTTTGACATACTCTCGAAGGATTATAAAAAAATAAATCCATTATCAATAGTTAATTTCCTTTTAAGGGGATCCCAGTATTAATACGCCCGATCCTTCCACCATGCATTTCTGTAAACCACATATTGCCATCCGAACCAAGCACAATCCGATGCATCATCGTACCTTGCGAAGGCGTGCGATAGTAGCTAATAGGTAATCCTGAGATGTCATCTTCAGGTGCATTTGCAATCGATTTATCTATTTTTACGATGTAATCTACTTCTCCATTGTGAGTGGAATTTGCAGTGTACATTTGTGTCCATAAATTTCCTGCTCGATCAAAAGCAAGCCCAGCAAGCAATGCATGATCTCCCCCTGCTGACGGGATGGGGTACTCCACAATTTCCCCCTTCATATTAATCCGGGCAAGCTTTCTACCCGCTTCCTCGCTAAACCACATTGAATCGCCATCGGGACCACGCACTATCGCTATTGGTCTGCTATTTTTTGTAGGAATTGTATATTCTGAAACTGTTCCATCAGAGCGAGCTTGAAAAATATGATTGCCGACTAACTCAGTACCCCACATATTTCCATCCGGACCTAATGCTATATAAATCGGAGTAGAAGCAGTAGTTTTTAGCGGTAAATGCTTCACTTGGCCATTTGGACTAATCACACCAAT
>CAIMXN010000256.1 GCA_903845455.1 uncultured beta proteobacterium
GAACCTATTGAAGGTAATTTACTGGGGGGGGGGTAATCCCCCCTTATTTAACCGAACGTAGAAGTAGGATTAATTTAGCTACCGATGCCAGGCATTACACTAAGCAAGTTTGCTTAATCCACAGAGATGAACATTACAAGCATCCCATTTTTATCGATATCATATCGACAAGTATCAGCGTCAAAAAGATTATTCAGGTCCTTTTATAAAATTAGTACACTAATAAATGCCCAAACTTTGATCATTGATAGCTAACCCTCATCTAGTATTCGCATCGTAGTATTTTTACCTCTTCCGCCAGCTAGTCTAATTAGCTATTAAAGTCTTTAAATACAGAGACTTACGATACCCTCAAAAAACTTAATCAACCCATGTATTCAACCCATTCCATGAGTTGATTTGTTCTCACTAAGAACAATCTTGTAATTCCCTCCAGATCCTTTAGCTTCCACCCCTTCTAGAACGCATTTAGAAGGGGTTTGAAGATGAAAAAAGTCTGCCTGTACTGTCGAAGTGTCAACTTTTAATCAAACCTCTGAGAATCAACTCAGAGAGCTTCGAGGGGTAGCAGAGCGAATGGGATATGAAATAGTCTCAGAATTCATTGATAACGGTATATCGGGCGCCAAATCAAGAAAAGATCGACCCGCACTTGATGAAATGATGAAATTAGCCACTCAAAGAAAGTTTGAGATGGTGATGTGTTGGTCAATAGATCGATTGGGTAGAAGTCTTCAACATTTAGTAGAAATACTCAATGAACTACAAGCAATGAAGATTGATCAGTTCTTTATGCAACAGGGTATGGACACAACAACACCGAGTGGTCGAATGATCTTTTCAGTATTTGGGGCAATAGGGGAGTTTGAACGAAATCTAATAAGAGAAAGAGTTATTGCAGGGCAGCAAAGAGCAAAAGCATCAGGAGTTCATATCGGGCGCCCAACCAAGATGAATGAGGGAATGCGATCAGCAATTCAGGCAATGCACCAGAATGGGATGAGTATTCGTCAAATAGCAAAGTCATGCAAAGTTGGTATTGGGACGGTTTATTTACAGTTACGGGAAAAGGAGTAGGAGGTAAAACTCTAAGGCAAGGCACCCCTAATAACCCTAAGTAACGCACTAAAAAGCTAAAGCATTCAAGCCCAAGATCGTCAGTCCTCAACCAAGCAAAATAAAGAAAGCATCAGCGCAAGATATACAGCGTCAGAAAGTCTAAGTTAACACGCTCAGATCCAAGCCTAAGATGACTTCAGTTTCAAGTAATAGTGCTGTTAATGTTAAAAATCAGGTCAGTTCAATCACTTGAATTAACGGAATAAGCATAAATCAAATTTGTACTCAAAGTTTCAGGCTGTCTTAGAGAAATGAATTTACGGTATTGAAAAATATAGAACTTTTCCTCTTTTGGAGCATCTTTCAAAAATTCAGCCAAACCAAACAATTGAGTATATTCGGAGAGGATGCGCCCATCAAATTTCTCCCCATATAAATCATCAGGCACAATCAGTTGATTTAATTCTGGATAGATATTTGGTGAAACATGTATATAAGGCTCGCTGGGCAAGAAAGTTGGTGGCTTATGCCCAATACAATTGTATTTCATATCAACCTAAGATCTCACATAAAGAACATCATAGTAAGAGCCAACATTATCGCTTTGTGCAAATAGCTCTTTTTTTAGTTCTATAAAACCAAATTCAAACAAAAAAGATGATAGCTCTTCAAGTTGGCAACATCCAGCATAGGATTCAAAATTAGGTGCTTCAGTTTTAATATATTTAAATTGTTTTAAATGCTCTTCACAGCCCTTCAGAATTAGCAGTTCAGACCCTTGAGTATCCAACACTAAAGCCTGATAGCGCATTAAATCTATTTGATTTATTTTTACGAAGGAGGAAAATGTATGGCTTTTTATTTTGATTGACCGCGTATATTCTACATTTGGCCAGATTTCCTTGTGAAGGGCAATATCAAATATAGAGGATGACTCCCCACCATTATTAGAAATTTTAAAATCATATTCCTGATTGTCCAAATCAGTGAGTAGGAGGTTGAAAGAAGACTGTTTGTGATAATTAACTGTATTTGCTTTTAATTGTGCAAATATTTCTGGGATGGGTTCAATCCAAATAACATCAAGATTGAATATTTCATATAAATCTCTTTCTTGACCGACGTTAGCGCCAATGTGGATTACCCCAGTAATATCTTTTAAAAAGGAGTCTATACTTCCTTGAGCAAGTTCAGGTCCAGAGGAAAACCAATTATCTGGCAAGGTTATATCGGCATTACAAAGGACATTTTGCCTATCTAAGGGGTGCGGGAACAGATTAGCAAAACCCACAGGATTGCATCTATCTTTGCGAATTAGTGTCAGTTCAAATACCCGAGGTGCCAACACTCCGCCTATATTCACAATTCCGCAGCAGTTATTTGGATGATTGTGTAAAACATAGAAATGTTTTAATAATTTATTGAAAAATGGATTCACAACCATATTAAAAAAATCTGGTTGTCCCCACGATTCGATGTTATGTATTTCAATAACCATTATTCGAAACCTACTTAAGACCTCTTCTGTTACCCCTAAAATGGAGGTATATTCTCCCCCTTCAATATCCATTTGTAATAGGAAATCGCTATTGGATTGAAACTCTTTAGATGTTCTTACCCAACTATCTAGAGTGATGTATTTTTCATCATTGACTGTCCCTAGATATTTCTTAATGAATGATTTGGGTATGAATCCGACGGGTGGTGCGTCAACTGAATAGTCTACTAAATGAGAATCTATTCCCATTCGATTGAGTAAATCCATTTCAAAGGAGGCAATAACATCTACTCCGGGTGAGAAGCAAACTGCGATATCTTGTAAATCATTAGGCAAAAGATATCCGCCATCATTATCGCCACCAAATCGCTGTAGTTCAAAATGCGATTTAATTGGATGCAGTCTCTTTATTAGATTGTTTAGGTCATCTCTATTGGTTAAATATTCAATATAGATTCCTTGCTGAGACATTTCGTATTTGTTGTATTCCATTATTGGCTTCTAATGTTGTAGATATTTATTCATTGATCACACAATTATATTGAACATCAGAGTCAGAAAGCTTTCATTGGAGAGCTGATAGTTTGACAGAAGCAAGTTTTGTCGTTTGCTGTGCTATTACTTTCAATCAAACGAAGAAAAATACCCTTGAGAAAATAGGCAATATTGCGTATCAATGACGCAACAAAAGAACGAATTTGTAGATGTGTGAGGGCAGTCATCGCTGTGAATCACCAAATTTACGAAGACTTTCGGGAAGTATTTGAAAGTCATCGTTAGTGAAATTGGTGGGGTTCCAAAGAAACTTTGTCATGCCGTAAACATATACATGTGAGTCAAAGCCATGCCATATCCTTCCATCTTGAATAGGCTTATACATATGCCAAATTGAATTTGATTTAAGCTCAAATTTGTCAAAGTATTCTTTACAAACAAAGAAAGCATTCCAACGAGTGCAACACACTAATTCATAACCTTTATTTTTACCAAGTAGTATTAGGGAGAGAAGCGAGCATCCTTGATTTAAGGCACTATTTTTAGGCTGGACAAAAATGATGTCGTTAGGTACGGTCGGGTTAAATTCAATCACAACAACCTTAGGCCTAAAGTTATTAAGAGATTCCCAAATAAAGTAATCAGTTCCATCAATGTCAATTGATAAGAAATCAAAATCTAAAGGTGTCTCAATTTCATGAAGTATTTGATCAAGGGAATTAGGGCCAGAAAAATCAATGAATTTATTTACTAATTTTAATTTTGAATTCTCGCCATGATTAGTAACAAGTTCTTTAAATTTTTCAGAATTTCCCTCAATGAATGCTCCGCCCCACTTTTTATTTTGAATCAGGTTGTAGCTGTTAGATAGATATTTTCCATCCCATGCGCCAAACTCTACGCAATATGAATATGAGGGTGTAATTAATTGAAAGATCTTTTCAATAATCCCATCTTCGCCGGACTGTGAAGCAATATTCTCAGAAAATTTTAATAACGGACTATCTATAGTGAAAAAATCCACTTTTTCAAATTTGTAGGGCGCGTCCATGGAAATATAATAAGTAGTTGAGTATTTTTTAAGGCTAGAGTAGCTTGGGAATCATTTTTAATTGAATGCTGTAAGTTTGTCAATTTTTTCTACTCACTATCGCAGCAAGATTGAACTGCTGTCAATTTAGGTCCACTACTTGAGAGAGTTATCTATAGTAAATCATTGCAGCAACATGGGTTGATTCTGCAATAGTTTGGGTACTTGGGTTTGGGGTGCTGGTGGCCTGTAACCCAATGCACTATGCGGCCTGACATGGTTATAGTGCTTGACCCACTCCCCCACGATGATCTGGGCTTCTTTAAGGTTGTAAAAGATCTCCCCATCCAAAAGGTTGTCTCTGAAGGTGCCGTTAAAGCTTTCACAAAAGCCATTTTCCCAAGGACTACCGGGGGTGATGTAAGCGGTTTTCACTCCAATACCAGATAACCAACTGCGCAGCTCTTTAGCAATAAATTCTGGGCCATTGTCCGATCGAATATATTGCGGGATACCATGGATCATCATGGCGTTTGCCAGTTGTTCAATCACTTGGACCGATCCAATCCTTCTAGCGC
>CAIMXN010000257.1 GCA_903845455.1 uncultured beta proteobacterium
AATATTGCCACCGGCGCCAGGTCTATTCTCAACCACAATCGAAGTCCCCAATGCATCACCCAGTGGGGGCGCAATCAAGCGTGCAACGATATCATTTGTTCCGCCAGCTGCTTGAGGAACAACCAGGTTGACAGGTTTATTTGGGTAAGGCTGTGCAGCTGCAGCAAAAGCTATACATGCTAGACCCACTACTATGCTTATTTTTACTAGCGCCTCTTTCAACATATAACCCTCTCTTTATTAATACTCACCGTATTGAACTAATCTTCTGCGGGTGTCCCCCACATGGGCCTTAAGATCATAGAGTTGCTTAGCATCTAGCCTTGCGACTTTCATATAGGCAACTCGCTTTTCTATCGCCACCAAGTCTTGAAAGTTTTTTTCACGTAAATCAGGGTTAGAGGCGTTCTTATCCAGCATTCGTAGCTCCTCATATACCTGAGAAAGTTTTAATCGTAATATCAAATTCTTAAGAGCAGGAATATAGGTAAACAAAGGAATGAGAATGACCAGTAATGGAATCACAATTTTTGCAAATCGACCAACCCATACCGCAGTCCAGAATGGTAAGTAGCGATGCAAAAATGAAGGCCCATCTTTGAGATAAATCTCAGCATCAACATGTAGAGGGAAGTCTAAGCCTTTATCGGATGGAAACTCTCCGGGCTTTTGCAAGTGCGAATAAGTTTGCAAAATGTCATACGTCTCACTCAGAAGTAAGCTGACTAAGGCCGGACTAATATCAGTATGTCCTACTAAGGTTGCAGTTGCTGCCAACACCTGAATATCCTGCTTAGGAATGTCATTAGCAATGCTCAGCACACCCCTAGGAATATTGACCTTTGATAGATATAGCAAGTTTCGAGTGTAGGCATCAGCCTGCTCAAAATTCATTAAACGAATTCCAGGAATAGAATAAAGCTTTTCCAAAATGGGGGCTTCTGCAGCTGAAACAATAAAAACAGCATCCAACTCACCATTCTTTAGTTTCAGTAGCGCATCATCAGGTTTCAGTTTTTCCGCCCTTAGCTCCTCTTCACCAACTCCGCTAAGCTGCAACAAAGCGTTACTCAAGGCTAATGTGCCACTACCAATATTACCAATCGAAACACGTTTGCCTTTTAATTGACTCAAAACACTCAGTTGCCCACCATTGGTTTTAAAGGCTGACTCACGATACCAAACCCAAACTGGCTCATAAAACATCCCTGCGATAGAAACTAAATTTGGGTACTTTGAGATATCAGCAACACCACCTTGCACCATCGCAAAATCAACCCCAGAACTAGGATCATTTAACAAAGCCAAGTTATCAATTGTTCCACCGGTGGTCTTAAGTTGAAGCGTCACACCCTCTTTTGCTAGAGCACTTTTTAGACGTTCGCCAAAGTGGTAGTACAGACCCGTAGGAAAGCCGGTAGCCATTTCAATAGTTTTTGGAGGGGGTGGCACTAGAATCCACATCACACCAAAAATCGCCGCAATGAATAACGGGATCGCCAAACCAATGGCTATCGGGTTATGGAGTTGTTTGCGTAGGAAATTCATAAAAGTCTCTTTTTCTTTTTTGCATTATGCTCCGACCACCAAAATATATAAAAGAATGCATTCTGGCCAAATAATTCGAGATAAGATGTCATTTTTGAGACAATCATCGAGAAAGTAATGAGCCAAACACAAAAGAAAGTTGCCCTAGTCACAGGTGCTGGCGCTGGAATCGGCAAAGCTGCTGCCAAAGCACTACTAAAAGCTGGCTACCAGGTGGTTCTTACTGGCCG
>CAIMXN010000258.1 GCA_903845455.1 uncultured beta proteobacterium
ATCCGCAGGTCGTCAAAACCAAAATGCCTAGCCTGCTCCCTGAGCCAATCGCGTAGATTAGACCCATCAGGTAAATGAGAAGTAGGTTCAGAAGGCATATTGAATAGGAATGTAGCGCAATAATTGAATAAACTAGCTAAATGAATCAAATCCCAGGGACTCAAACAGTCATTTACTCGATTAATCAGCATTGTAGGCAAGAAGCTGATACTGCCCAGCTAGCCAAATGGCTGGGGCAGGGATTGAGTCAATCTCTGCAACAAGATCCACAAGCTCATCTCAACATCTCCTTAGTGGGTGATCTTGGCGCAGGTAAAACAACCTTTGCCCGCTACCTCATCCAAGGGATGGGCTATGTTGGGAAAGTAAAGAGTCCTACTTACACCTTATGTGAACCCTACCTATTGGCAATCAATGGGCAAGAACCTCAGCAAGCAATCACAGCCCATCACTTTGACCTGTATCGCATGCGTGATCCACTGGAGTGGCAAGAGGCAGGATTTGTAGAGTATTTTGATGTTCCTGGATTTTGCTTAATCGAGTGGCCAGAAAAAGCAGCAGGTACATTACCTAGGTTTGATATTCAGATTCAGCTAACAGCAGGCAAAACAGAAAATGAGCGAAGCATCACGCTGAACGCACTGACTGAGCAAGGCGCCACTGTTTTAAAGCAGCAGCATGACTAGTAGTAAAAAAAATATTCCAAATATCACTAGGCGCAAAGTTCTCAAAACTTCTGCAAAAGCCTTGAGCTTCGCCCTTCTCTTAACCGAAGTGGATATTGCTTGGGGGGCAAAGATTCTGGGGGTACGCATCTGGCCATCTGATGATTACACCCGCATCACACTTGAATCAGATAAGCCACTGCCCATTACACAGCAGATACTTACCAATCCCGATCGCCTTGTAATTGATATACAAGACTTAGAGCTCAATCCCACCCTCAAAGATCTAGTGGCCAAGGTAAAACCCAATGATCCCTATGTTTCACAAATCCGGGTGGGGCAATTTCAGCCGAATGTCGTGCGCCTAGTATTTGATTTAAAGGAGCCTATCAAACCGCAGTTATTCACTTTAGAGCCTGTCGCCGAGTACCAGTACCGCATGGTATTTGACCTCTATCCAACCACCCCACCAGATCCCTTAATGGAGCTAGTAAAGAGTAGTGCTCGCAAAGAAAGCGCTCTTGCAAAAGCCAATGAAGAAGTAGATCTCATAGCGCAATTTGCTACCAAAAAAGACAAATTAGAAAAGCCTAGCGCTCCAGTGGCACAAGCGATTCCGGAGACTAAAGAAGCGTCAGCTCCCACCAAATACAAACGCCTCATCACCATTGCAATCGATGCTGGTCACGGTGGTGAGGATCCTGGAGCTATTGGATCAATGGGCTCGAAAGAGAAGCATGTGGTGCTCTCGATTGCAAAACGCCTGCGCGATAAAATTGAAGATGAATCTTATATGCGCCCATTTCTGACAAGGGATGGTGATTACTTCGTGCCTTTACATGTGCGAGTTCAAAAAGCCCGCAGCGTACAAGCCGACTTATTTGTTTCTATCCATGCGGATGCCTTTATTGAAACCCGTGCCAAAGGAGCATCTATTTTTGCCCTCTCACAAATGGGTGCCAGTAGCACCATGGCCAGATGGATGGCAAATAAGGAAAATGCTTCAGATTTAATTGGCGGCATCAATATCAAGACTCAAGATCACCAGGTGGCTAATCTGCTACTCGATATGTCGACCACGGCCCAAATTAAAGATTCTTTGCAAGTTGGCCACTCTATTCTGAAACAAATTAGTGGATTTGCGCCTTTACATAAAGGAAAAGTTGAGCAGGCGAGCTTTGCGGTCCTCAAAGCCCCAGACATCCCATCTATTCTGGTAGAGACCGCCTTTATCAGCAACCCCCAGGAAGAAGCCAAACTGAACGATAACGCCTATCAAGACCGCATTGCTGAGGCAATTTTGCTGGGAATTAAGGATTATTTTTCTAAAAATCCACCCGTTGCAAGACGAGTAAATTCCTAGCGCACTCCTACCCACACGGGATAGAGGCCCCCATCTACCAAGCAAGGGAAGCAGCTACCAGTTCTTGCTATAATTTCTGTCTTTACTGGGTCGGTAGCTCAGTCGGTAGAGCAGCGGACTTTTAATCCGTTGGTCGCGAGTTCGAATCTCGCCCGACCCACCA
>CAIMXN010000259.1 GCA_903845455.1 uncultured beta proteobacterium
AAGCAGATTGGCCCAATTACGAAAGATGTCTTAGAAAAGTCTATCTATCCCATCATTGCTCAATTGAATAAGGAATAAGTGATGATCAAAAAACTACTTCCTTGCCTTGGTTTTTGCTTATTTATTTGTTTTGCTCATGCGGAAGAGGCTACGCCTTTAGCAGCTGATCCAGCGCTGGAGCAGCGGTTGATTTCAATCTCTGAAGAAATGCGTTGCTTGGTATGTCAAAATGAATCTCTCTCAGGCTCACGTTCAGAATTGGCCCAAGATCTCCGTAGAGAAATTCGGGATCTGATTAAGCAAGGTAAGACTGATGCAGAAATCAGAACCTTCATGGTTGATCGTTATGGTGATTTTATTTTGTATCGCCCGCCAGTCAAGCCTACTACTTGGCTGCTTTGGATGGGGCCTTTTGTATTGATGATTGTAGGCATAGCGGCACTGTTGATGTACTTGCGCCGCCGCAACACTCAAGTGACCAGTACTACACTTTCTGATGATGAAAATAAGCGCATAGATGCACTATTGCGGGATGATAAATGATTACTTTTTATATTGCAGCCTTGGTGCTGGTTTTGCTAGTTTTGGCAGCATTATTTCGTCCCTTCTTTTGGAAGACTACGGTTCATCACGCTTCTCGTCAGCACTTAAATGCAGCGATCTATAAAGAAGAGCTTGCTAAGCTTGAGAAAGAACACACCGAAGGTTTAATTGACGGTGTTACTTATGAGATATCTCATGCAGAGATGCGTCAGCGCTTATTCCAAGACACCAGCGAAGATGATGGCGTGGCTGTATTGGGCTCTCCTCAGAAAACCATTATTGCGCTGAGTATTTTTATTCCTGCTCTTGCTGTGGCCATGTACTTTTGGTTAGGTAGTGCGCAGCAGATTGCTGATGGTGGTATTAAGCAAAAAGTAGCCCAACAAGATGTTGAGAAGATGGTGGCTGGCTTGGCCGCCAAGATGGAGCAAGACCCAAGTAATCTAAAGGGCTGGGCAATGTTAGCCCGTTCTTATAAGGTGATGGATCGACCTAAGGATGCTGAAAAAGCCTATGATCGTGCTGGCGCCTACTTAGATAGTGATGCTCAATTGCTTGCTGATTACGCAGATGTGGCAGCAAGTAATGCTAATGGTAATTTTGAGGGCAAGCCACAGGCCATTATTAATAGAGCGTTGAAGGCTGATCCAAATAATATGATGGCGCTTTGGTTGGCAGGTACTGCTGACTATACCCGTGGCAATTACAAGGGGGCTATACAGGTTTGGGGGCGTTTGGCTAAATTATTACCAGCTGATTCTGAAGACATAAAGATGATTCAGGGCTCTATCATAGAGGCGCGCAGTAAGGCAAATTTACCTCCTGAGCCTTTGGCAAGTCAGCCTACCTCTCCTGCTGTTGCTGTGAGTGGCAAAAATATTAGCGGGATTGTTGAACTTAATTCCGACCTTAAATCCAGAGTCAAGCCTGACTATATTGTGATGGTGATAGCCCGCGCTCCTGGGGCTCGTATGCCGGTAGCAATTATGCGAGCTAAGGCCGCTGATCTGCCATTGCGATTTGTTTTGAACGATGCACTAGCAATGACCCCGGATGCCCTCATCTCGAATTTGTATGAGGCAACGTTAGAGGTGCGGATTTCTAAATCAGGCCAGGCTAAGGCTGAACCTGGAGATTTGTATTCAGAAATTCAAACGGTGAAGGTTGGAACTGGTAATCTGAAGGTCGTTGTTGATCAAGTCAGACCGTAGTTTAGAGAGGTAATAGATCATGGCTCTGGCACACACCTTAAGCCATAAGCTGTTTTATGGGTGTGTCGCGATTGGCTTTATCCTGAGCGCATGTGTTTCTAGCAGTGCTTTTGCTCAGAGTGCTCATCAGTTTGAAGAAAAACTCATCGGTAGATGGGTGGTAGATAGCGAATCTATGTGCACTAATCCCAAATTTAAAGGTGCTGGTGCTTACTATTTTTACGATAAGGCTGGCAAGCTGGTAAATGAATTAAGACTACCCAGCAATCATCAAGTTCAGGTGGTGAGGCGCGGCACCTATCAGTCGATTACGGTATTTGATGAATCGAGTTTGGTGATTAAGACGCTAGCCCAATCTGAAAACCTACAAACCAAGGAAACTTATCTCACCGTCTCATTGATCCAGTTCTCAGAGGATTTCATGGTGCAATCGATCTTAGATCAGAGTATGAATGGTGTTTTCAACATCAGGGATAGCATTGTTTTGGCGACCAAACAAAAGCAATCACCTTTCCATAAATGCGACTCGGAATAGATGAATTAAAGCAGTTATTTGACTATTTTTATCCTGCCGCTGACTTGCTAGCGTGATTCCCTTGGGATTGATTTATAAGCACTTTTTACCTCCTCTATCGAACTCAAGGTAAGCCCTAAAAAATACCAAAACCTTTCTTGATTTGCATCAAAACCGTTGTGAAGAACTACCTTCATCATGCTCTGATGGTGGAATTTCTTATAAGTCAGAGTAAACTTTTTTTCCGCAATCAAATTAAAGCTATATCCGAATTCATCAACCAACTTTTAGAAAAATCTTTGGAGCCCGTAGCATATGTCAATCCAGCCAATTAGCACTGATGTACTTATTGAAAAATACGCCAAAGATGGCGAGTATGAACCTGACCAAATTTTTCAACGTGTTGCTAAAGGCTTGTCAGTAGTTGAAGACATCGCTATTCGTGCCGATGTTGAGAAACTCTTTTTAGAGAACCTACGTAATGGCGCTATTGGCGCAGGCCGCATCATGAGTGCTGCAGGTACTGACATACAAGCGACGCTCATTAATTGTTTTGTACAGCCGGTAGGGGATTGCATTCAAGGCTTTGATAACGATGGCTTTCCAGGAATCTATGAAGCCTTAAAGCAGGCTGCAGAGACAATGCGTCGAGGTGGTGGTGTTGGTTACGACTTCTCACGTATTCGTCCAAAAGGAGCCGAGGTTAAGGGGACAGCCTCTATTGCTTCTGGTCCTTGCAGTTATATCAATGTCTTTGATCAATCTTGCTCAACTGTGGAGAGTGCTGGCGCTAGGCGTGGTGCACAGATGGGTGTTTTGAAAATTGATCACCCAGATATTTTTGAGTTCATCACCGCCAAGAGGGTCACTGGTCGTTGGAATAACTTCAATGTTTCAGTAGGGGTGTCCAGCGCCTTCATGAAAGCAGTAGAAAGTAATCAATCATGGGAATTAATTCATAAGGCAAAGCCAGCTAAAAAGGTTATTGCTGGAGGTGCATATCAAAGAGCTGATGGACTATGGGTGTATCGGAAGGTAGACGCAAAAGAAATCTGGGAGGCAGTCATGAAGTCTGCCTATGATTTTGCAGAGCCTGGGATTTTATTTTTAGATAACATTAATCGCGATAACAACTTAAATTATTGCGAAGAAATCTCCAGCACAAATCCGTGTGGCGAACAGCCATTACCTCCTTATGGTTGCTGTGATTTAGGTCCCGTCATCCTCCCGCGTTTTGTCAAAAACCCTTTTGGCTTTGCTGGTGAACCCAGCTTTGATTTTGAGGCATTCATCTCGGTTGTGAAGATTCAGGTGCGGATGTTAGATAACGTTTTAGATGCTACATACTGGCCCTTGCCGGAGCAGGCTGAAGAAGCCAGGATTAAGCGCCGTATTGGTGTCGGTTTTACTGGTCTTGGAGATGCTTTGGTCATGCTGAAGTTACCCTATAACGAAGAGGGTGCTCGCATTGTGGCTGCCAAGATTGCTCGCGTAATGCGGGATGCTGCATACGAAGCCTCGATTGAATTGGCAAAAGAGAAGGGTGCTTTTCCGAGTTTGGATGTTGACAAATATTTAGGGAGCAAGAGCTTTGTTAGTCGATTAGATGACAAGCTAAAAAATGATATTCGTCAGTTTGGTATTCGTAATAGCCATTTGCTTTCGATTGCGCCAACGGGTACCGTCAGTTTGGCTTTTGCCGATAATGCTTCTAATGGTATTGAGCCTGCGTTTTCATGGGTTTATCGTCGTAAGAAGCGTGAAGCAGATGGCAGCACTACTGAGTATGCAGTAGAGGATCATGCATGGCGTATGTATCGAGATTTAGGTGGTGATGTTGATAAGCTGCCCAAGTATTTTATTTCTGCTTTGGAGATGTCGGCTACTGATCACATTGCCATGATGGAGGCTGTTCAACCCTTTATTGATACTGCTATTTCTAAAACGGTCAATGTGCCAGTGAACTATCCTTATGAAGACTTTAAGAGTCTTTATGCCCAAGCATGGCGGGCAAACTTGAAGGGTTTAGCGACTTATCGCCCTAACAGTATTTTGGGTTCGGTATTAGATCTTGGCCCGAGTAAAGAAGATGCTGGAGAGTCTCATGATGGATGTGCTGATCCAATGAGAATCGTGGTGGAAAGTCGCCCTAAAGGAATCCTGCCAGCGGTTGCTGAAAAAATTGAATACTGGACGCAAGAAGGGCATAAGACTTTATATCTCGTGGTCTCTTTTATTACGATTCCACTAAAGGGGGATGCAGGCGGTTCTATAGAGCGTGCCATTGAGTTCTTCATGCCAGTTGGTCAAAATGGTGAATCGCAACAATGGATTACTTCGAGTATGCGCCTGCTATCTTTGGCTGCGCGCGGCGGCTTCTTGGAGCGTGCCTTAAGTGATATGCGCAAAGTGGCTTGGGACAGAGGTGCCGTAAGACTAGGCACCTTTGAAAAGATTGACGGCACTCGTATGCCTTTATGGCATGACTCAGAAGTGGCTGCTATTGGTTACGCCATTCAAAATATTATCGAGCGCCGCAATGGTGGTGCCACAAATGATCTTTCAGAGGCGCCTATTCGTGGAGCATCTACTCCACCCGTGATGGTGGGTAAGAAGTGCGCTGAATGTGGTGCGCATGCAGTGATCCGTAAGGATGGCTGCGACTATTGCACCCAATGTGGACACCTAGGAAGTTGTGGATAGTTTTAGGTAATCAGCCTCTACCCACAAAAGGCATATTCGTGGCCATGATGGTCATGGATAGGATGTTGCTCTCCAAAGGCAGTTGGGCCATGTGCAGGACTGCCTCGCCCACATGATCTACATCCATACGGGGCTCTACTTTAATGGAGAGATCAGCCTGAATGATACCGGCAGCCATGCGTTCAGTCATTTCAGTTGCAGCATTACCAATGTCGATTTGGCCACAAGCAATATTGAAGGCGCGCCCATCCAAAGCGATAGTTTTAGTGAGTCCACTAATGGCATGTTTGGTTGCGGTATAGGGAGCTGACATCGGTCGTGGGGTGTGAGCAGAGATCGAACCATTATTAATAATTCTGCCGCCTTGAGGGGATTGGGCTTTCATCATACGAATAGCTTCTTGTGAACAGAGGAAGGCCCCGCATAGATTAGCGTTCACGACATTCATCCATTGTTCGTAACTTAAATCTTCCATTGGGATAGCTGGAGCACCCATTCCAGCATTATTAAAAAGAACATCAATACGACCAAAGTTTTTTTTGATTTCCGAGAACAGGAATTTAACTTGCTCTGGCTTCCCCACATCACAAGCAACTGCAAGGCAACTTTCTGAGTTTCCACCAATATCAATGAGCGCTTTTTGCAGTTTTTCTAGATTCCGGCCAGTAAGAACCACCTGGTAGCCAGCTTTTAGTAGTGCTTTGGCAGCAGCTTTGCCGATTCCAGCGCCAGCACCTGTGACTAGGGCAACTTTCTTTTGTGTTTGGCTCATTACTTTCTCGATGGTTGTCTGAAAAATGACATCTTATCTCGAATTATTTGGCCAGAATGCATTCTTTTGTTTATTTTGGCGGTCGGAGCATAATGCAAAAAAGAAAAAGAGATTTTTATGAATTTCCTACGCAAGTAACTCCATAACCCGATAGCTATTGGTTTAGCGATCCTACTGTTCATTGCGGCGGTTTTTGGTGTGATCTAGATTTTTATGCCACCACCTCCAAAAACCAGTGAAATGGCTACAGGTTTTCTTATAGGCCCATATTGGGGATACGCGCAGAAGGTTAGTGCAATACGGTGAGTATTAATAAAGAGAGGGTTATATGTTGAAAGAGGCGCTAGTAAAAATAAGCATAGTAGTGGGTCTAGCATGCATAGCTTTTGTTGTAGCTGCACAGCCTTATCCCAATAAACCTGTCAACCTGGTTGTTCCTCAAGCAGCTGGCGGAACAAATGATATCGTTGCACGCTTGATTGCGCCCCCACTGGGTGATGCATTGGGGACTTCGATTGTGGTTGAGAATAGACCTGGCGCCGGTGGCAATATT
>CAIMXN010000260.1 GCA_903845455.1 uncultured beta proteobacterium
CGTCAATTAGCGCGCCCCTTGCTGATGTTGCTCAAAGGAACCCAGGCAGTAGCACAGGGGGATTTGTCGCCTAAACCAGAATTGGATACGGGTGATGAGCTGGGAATGCTGACCCGTCAATTTAATGTCATGACGCGTCAATTGGCCGATACTCGTACCTCGTTACAGGAATCAAAAACCTTTTTAGAGACAGTTCTTGGTAACCTCACTGCAGGCGTTTGTATTTTTGATAGAGCCTTTAACGTGGTTTCTAGTAACGCTGGAGCAGATCGTATTTTTGGTCAAGATCTGACCAAACTTGATGGTCAATCTCTCAGCAAGATTCCTGCATTAATCGAGTTTGAGCAGGCCCTGAAGGAGGGTTTTGCAACCATGAAGCTAACGGTTGGGGAGGGAGTTAAGCACAGCCAACATCAAGACTCTCCGGTCTGGCAAAAACAAATTCAATTACACACCACCAACGAATTTGAGAACGAACTAGGCGTAACCTTGTTTGTCCGCGGAACCGAACTCACCCCGGATTTGCGCATGGTTGTCTTTGATGACATCACTGATGTCGTGAGTGCACAGCGTTCTATTGCTTGGAGCGAAGTAGCAAGGCGTTTGGCTCATGAGATTAAGAATCCTTTGACCCCTATTCAGTTATCTGCCGAAAGACTGCAACACAAACTTGCCGGCAAACTCAGTGCAGAACAAGAAGAAATGATGAATCGCAGCACTGAGACCATCATTGGTCAAGTGCAAGCTATGAAACAGATGGTGAATGATTTTAGGGATTTTGCTAAGACGCCTAGCCCACAGCTAAAACCAGTTTCCATTAATGTTTTGACTAAAGAAATTTTGGGTTTATACGAAGGTAGCCCTTTGCGTACCAAACTTGATCCCCATTGTCCAGACATTATGGGAGACTCGACGCAGCTACGGCAGGTAATACACAATTTGCTACAGAATGCTCAAGATGCTACTTTAGAGGGCGTTCATCAAAGCGAGCCAGTTGAAGTGAAAACGGAGTTAGTGCCCTATGGAGAGCTCAATGGCACCCCACAAAATGCTGTGCGATTAACAATAAGTGACTCGGGATCTGGATTTCCAGCTAAGATATTGGCAAGGGCTTTTGAACCCTATGTAACAACTAAGAGTAAGGGTACCGGTTTGGGTTTGGCGGTAGTGAAAAAAATCATTGATGATCATTCTGCCAAAATAGAAATTCGGAATCGCATGCAAGGAGAAGAAGTGATTGGTGCACAAGTATCCATTTTGTTTATGAACCTAGCAAAAGAGGCGGCTTAGGAATGGCTAGTATTTTGGTGGTTGATGACGAGATGGGCATTCGAGAGCTTCTTAATGAGATTCTCACCGATGAAGGCCATACTGTTTATGCTGCGGAGAGCGCAGTTCAAGCTAGAACGATTCGTGAACAAATGCGTCCCGACTTAGTCTTACTGGATATTTGGATGCCAGAGACTGATGGGATTACTTTATTAAAAGAGTGGTCGAGGACGGGCCAACTCACCATGCCTGTGGTCATGATGTCTGGGCACGCAACGATCGATACTGCTGTTGAAGCAACTCGAATTGGGGCCCTGAATTTTTTAGAGAAACCCATTGCCTTACAAAAACTGCTTAAAACAGTGAGTAAGGCCCTTGAGAATTCTCCAAAATATGTAGAGCCCGAAGAGGGTCGAGTTTCTCAGCCTTC
>CAIMXN010000261.1 GCA_903845455.1 uncultured beta proteobacterium
ATGAAGACAGATTTATCTTGCTGGGAGTAAGCCATTCTCTTCGTGTGATTTTGGTTTGCCATTGTTATCGAAGCGAGGGTAATGTTGTTCGTATCATTTCGGCTCGTAAGGCAACCCCTAAAGAGTCAAAAGCTTATTAAAGGTGATGAAGATGCGTAAAGAATATGATTTCTCAAAAGCTCGTAAAAATCCATATGCTTCTATGCTCAAGAAGCCTATTACGATTCGCCTAGATGAAGACTCTGTGACCTACTTCAAATCAGTATCCCAAGAGGTTGGCATTCCTTATCAAAGCCTCATTAATCTCTATTTGCGTGATTGTGCGGCTTCTCATAGGAAGTTGAATCTTAGCTGGAAGTAGTCTAGAGATAGAGAAGAACATCTTAGGCTCTGGTTCGATTCCGTCCCACGCCACCAAGAAATACTAAAACCACCTTCGGGTAGTTTTAGTATTTCAGTTTGCTACTATTTCTGGATGTGAAGAATAAACGTAGAAACCTTATCAGATTCATAAGAGTGGTCATAAGAACCACGAATTCCTGAGTAGGCTCCGGTACCACCTAGGACCACCCCTCTATGTTTAAATCCTTTGCCAGCCACTTTTCCTTGCTCAACTTTGGCGTAATCCATAGTCAATATTTCTCCGTCTGGTAAATTAAATTCCACAACGAATTCACGGATATTAAAATTATTGGCATCTATATGAGTAACCATTGATTTTGTATAGTACGTGCCTACAGCAGGCCCATCTAATTTAAAAAACAAATTACCTGAACGGGTAATCAGATCGGGGACTGAGTCTCCTTTTTCACCTAAATCATACTTTTTGATAGCTGTTTCCTTCAGATAGACAGTTAAGTCTTCCGCTAAAACAAGATTAGACAGAAAAATACTGCCCCCTAGAAATACTGCAGCGATTACTTTATTCATACCTATTTCACCTTTATATAATTTATTCATCTGCAGGGTAAGAAATACCTGATGGTGCCTATACCCTGTGCTTTTTATTCAAAATCTCCGGTAGGATGCTTAATGAATATTAAGCCGAAGGAAGAGGTTTCTTGCTAGCAGAATGCCTATTATTTTGCTACAGGTCAAATATTTTATGGCCTGTTTCGGGTAGCTTTTTCATTTGTGGGTATTATTAAAAGGACCCATTTCTAGGAATAAAAAATGCTTAAGCTCTACTATCACCCATCACCTAATCCAGCAAAAGTAGCTCTTTATTTAGAAGAGACCAATACGCCTTACGAAATTATTGTTACCGATACCCGCAAGGGCGATCAACATACGCCAGAATTTAGAGCAATCAATCCCAATGGAAAGACGCCTGCATTAGTCGATGGTGACATTAAGGTGTTTGATAGCAGTGCCATCATGTTGTACTTAGGCGAAAAGATTGGTAAGTTCATGCCAGCAAACACTCCACAAGCGCATGCTGAGCTTTATTCATGGCTTATGTTTGTTGCCACTGGCATTGGACCTTATTGTGGGCAGGCTGTTCACTTCAAACACTTTGCTCCAGAGCCAAAAGAATATGCGGTCAATCGTTATGACTTTGAAGCATGGCGTCATTGGCTGTTAATTGAAGAGCGCTTATCTAAACAGTCCTATATGTTGACTGAATACAGCATTGTCGATATGTCTGTTTGGGGCTGGGCAAGAGTTATTCCTTTTGTATTAGGCGAAGGCGCCTGGGAAAAGTTGCCCAGTGTCAAACGCCTTTTAGATGAAATTAATGCGAAGCCAAGTGCTCAAGCTGTTGAAGCAATTAAGGCCAAGTTCACCTTTAAGATGGAGGTGGATGAAGAGTCAAGAAAGAATCTCTTTCCAAGCAATGAAAGACTTAAGAAATAGGATTAGGTTTCCTAGGCTTTGGTCGATTGCGCCCCGGGCCACCAAGAATTCTCCGAACATTAGAGTTGGTCCATAGAATCTCTATTGTCAGCCGCGGTCTGGCACCATTTCTCCTGGATATCCCCATATTGAATCGTCCTTTTAAAGGACAGTTATGAACGAGGGGGATTTATCATCCCTGTAGTGGTCAAGTGTCGATTTAAGCGACGCTTATTGATGTAGGTCAAGAACATGGCCAAAGACATAAACTAACCTTAACTATGTATTTTTTAGAAGAAACATCAATATGGCCCATTAAAAGACGCAATCGAGAAATTAAGAGAAACTGGGTTTATTGGGCTGGAAGAAGGTGTGAGTCATGTGGCGTATCGGTTGATGACAAGCCTATTGATGTAGACCATATTGTTCCTAGAAGTTTGGGCGGAAAGAATGATATTTCTAACTATCAAGCCTTATGCTGGGAATGCAATACAAATAAAGGCAATAGAGATAAAACCAACTTTAATGAGTTGGAGAAGTTATATGCTCATCGCGAGAAAGATTGCCTATTTTGTAAATTGCAAAGCTCTGATAGAGGGCGAATCCTTGAAGAAAATACTTTGGCATATGCAATACGTGATGGGTTTGCTGTCACTGAGCATCATTCATTATTCATACCAAAACGACACGTCATGGATTACTTTGGGCTGACTCAGGCTGAGGTGAATGCTATTAATCAATTGATACATTCTCAGAAGACTTATCTTGATGGAATAGATAAAAGAATTGATGGCTACAACATTGGAATGAATTGTGGTGAAACAGCGGGCCAGTCAGTTTGGCATTGTCATGTTCACTTAATTCCAAGGCGAAAAGGCGATGTAGAAAGTCCAAAAGGTGGGGTGAGGCATGTAATACCTAATAAAGGGAATTACGAGGATAAAAAGTAATGTCCTTTAAAAGGACGAGCCAACTTAAGGGGTGGGTGTCGATTTAAGCGAAGCTCTAACAATGGAAGGGTATTTGTTTATAGCCCGACCTATTAAAGTTTGCTCTAATAAGAATAATTATAGAATCTAGGGTTAAATGCAAAACTTATTCCAAATTGTCATGCCCGTGTTCAATGAGCAAGACATATTAAATGAAACTCTTATTCATGCGAAAGAGGCTGGTTATATTGATAGGCTTATTGTGGTAAATGACGCATCCACAGACGCTACTAGACTAATTCTTAACAAATGGGAGCTAGAAGAAGGCCTAAAAACTATTCACTTAACGCAAAATAAACGAAAAGAAGGTGCAATTAAGGAGGCATTAGAAGCATTAAAGCTTTCTAACCAATTAAAGGAGTACACGGTATTAATTGATGCGGATACTTACTTAGAATCCTCCTCTTCTAATGAGAGTATTTCTCAACTGTTAAACAAGGCAATATCTAGTTTAGAAGCAGATAACTATTCTGCATTTGCTTTTCGTTTAAATGCTGTTTTTTTACACAAGCCATCAATTTTCTGGATGAGTGCATTCACAACGTATATAGGAATTCAATTCGATAATTGGCTTTTAAGTAAGCAGAAGCAATTATGGGTCATCAATGGCGCCGCTGGTATGTTTAGGACTGACGATTTATTGCACATCTTTAAGCACATGGAATTTAATTTCGAGACTGGGGACTTGCAGATAACAGTCGATCTAATGAAACAAAAGAAACCTATAGCATTTCACAAGCACGTGATTGCAAATTCATATGTCCCGTCAACATTTACGAAGTTTTTTAACCAAAGAAGACGATGGGAGAGAGGCACGACAAAGGTGTTGTGGCAAGACAAGGCATTCTATGCGGGATCAATCTTCCCAGCCTCCTTCATGGGCCTATCCCTGTTAATTCACCTATCCATCTACATAAGTTTTTGGGTGGCGTTAATATCTGGCATCTTGGATAACTTTCAATGGAATTGGGGCATAAGAGTTTTTCTTTACTCATATGTTGGCTGGTTTATATTTGATCTAGCGAAAGGATTTTGGGTGATTTATAAAGAAAAATATTCAAATTACCTTCTTTACTTTTTATGTGAAGTAATGAACGGCCCTGTTACATTATTTGTGATTATTCCCGCACGTTTGTTGGGTGGCATGGAAGCATTGATTTATTTATTTAAAAAATTTATGAATAAACGATTGGCTGTAGGCGGATAAATTCTTGCTATTTAATGCGGAGACTCTAATGAATGTTGATATTTTTTTCCAGCTTGTAGTCAAAAGATATCTTGGGGGCGTACTGCTCTCATTAATTCTATTGAATTCGCACCTGTCTTTTGCAGAGGGTCAGCAACAAGAATCAGAATCAAAGGTTGCAAAATTAAGCTGGTTTATACCCGATGGATTAAGGGCTGACCCACAAGTTTTTAATATATATCAATGGGCACGCGAAGGAAAGCTTCCAAATATAAAGAAAATGATGGAGATGGGTTCATATGGCTATTCCATTCCCGTTTTCCCCTCGCACACCCCCGCAAACTTTGCGGCCCTAGTCACTGGTATGTATCCCAGAACGAATGGAATCCCAGATGGGCCAATGAGAATTGAAGGTAAGTCATTAGAAAAACCATCCGTTGGTGGCTTTTCATCAGCCGCAAGAAAAGTCCCAGCTATTTGGGGGGAGCTTGGTCAAGATAGGTCAGTAGTTTTACTATCTATGCCGGGGTCAACGCCTCCGGAGTTAAAACAAAATGCAATTACGATTCGAGGCAGATGGGGTGGATGGGGTGCAGACTTACATTCGGTAATTTATGAAAAAATGTCTATTGAGCAACGAACTAAGTTGGCTAGAAATTCAAGATTATTCATGCAAGGCATGGAGCTAACTCAATATATAGATCCTAATAGTGCGCTTAAGTGGCCCTCCACAACACCTAAATCGAAAGAGAGTTTCTTGAGGTTTGAATTTTTTAACCTTCCCTTCTATGCCAAATTACAGCAAAAAGATAATGCATCGGGATCTAAATATGATTCCATAGTTATTTCTAGAGATATGGAAAAGGTTGATGCCTCAATCAAAAAAGGCCAATGGAGTAAGTGGATTCCAGTGACAGTTATTTGGAACGATCGTAAGGTTAAAACAAATGTTAAGTTCAATTTGATTGCAATTGGACCTGGTGACTTCTTTAGAATTAGATTGGTTGCTGATAACTTGAACGACTTTATTGTTGATCCGTCCTTAGCATCCACCGAAATCGAATCAGATATTGGCCCTATGGTCGACTTTCCTGACAACTTCCCATCGCAACTTGTCTACTATCCCGAAGACAAGAAAGTATTTCTGGATGAGGCAAATATGTCTCTAAAGTGGCATAGGGACGTTGTCGACTCAATTTATAAAAGATATAAGCCTGATATCTTTCTCCATGATATTTACACTCCCAATCAAATGTTAACAAGCAGATGGTGGATGGGATACATTGATCCATCGAGCGAAAGATATGGCGATGTATCAAAATTAGAAAGAGAAAAACTATGGCTTGAAGTCAAGGATATGTACAAGGGAATTGACGATATTGTTGGCAAGACAATGCAGAATGCTGATAAAGATACTGTTATTGTCTTAAGCTCCGATCATGGAGCAATCCCTTTGAACAAGTCAGTTCAATTGAATAATCTCTTTGCTAAGAAAGGATGGATTACCTACGATATAAATCCTAAAACTGGCGAGCCAGTCATTGATTGGGAAAAATCCAAAGTAGTTTTTCTAAAGATGAGCAATATTTACATTAATCCTCGTGGACTGGGGCCGGTTTACCAAAGGACCTCTGGCGAAGATTATGATGAGCTCAGGGCACAAGTTATTCGTGCGCTAGAAGAGTTGAGAGATGAAAAAGGTATTGCCCCTTTAGATGCCGCTGTTAAATGGGAGGACGTTGATAGTGTATTAAAGCTCCCTGCTGACAGAACTGGAGATCTAGTGGTGGCAAACAAGCCTGGCTATGGATGGTCGGAAGACATTACTGCTAACTTACAAGTATTTTCAATTCCGCTTGAGACGGGTTATAAGCAGGCAGTTTTTGCAGATAACGTGCAAGGGTTATGGGCCCCTTTCATAATTGTTGGGAAGGGCATTAAGCATAACTATCAAATTAAAGAGCCGATAAGAAACGTAGATCAGCTCCCTACAATCTTTCGAGCTATGCATATAGACCTTCCTCAAAAGGTTGAGGGCAGAACAGTTAATGAAATATTCAAGTAAGTGGATTCTGACAATATTGATATTCTGGCCATTTATTTCAATTGGTCAGAATATTTCTGCGATTGCAGATTCTGGAGGAAGAAGTAATTTTTTTGGGTACGAATTTACTGCTAAATCTTCATTAACGGGGATCAAAAGTTACCGTGTAATCGAGGAAAACGATTCTATAAGCTTAAAGCTCTTGAGAGTTGACTCTGATGCTAAAGCAGATGCATTCATTGGAGATAGATTAGCTATTTTTAAGTCAATCTTTGAAGCGAGAAGAGTTGATTATCCAGGACAATACAGCAAAGTTATTGAATGTCCGAAGGAATTTACTCCCGAGTTTTCCTCTAAAAATATTGATGGCGGAGTGCTATCTTATTTTGTTGGGTATGCAAACAAAAATAAAGTTGCAGGCGGATGCACGTCGGATCAGCTTTTCTATAAACAATTTTATGGCTTAGCCTATTGCAAAAATAAATCTGCTGTTTATGAAATTGAAGGGTTTTTTGATCTCAAGAGCGATAACCTTACTAAGTTTATTAGTAATATTTCATGCATAGATTAGCTTACGTCATACTTGTTTCATATCTCCTAGCCGGTTATGGCGTGGCAACCTCGAAAGAAATCAAGCCTATTGATTTAAGTTGTCGGAACTGCAACATCATATTTTTAGATATTGATCTCTTGCGATCAGACTTTGGGAGCGTTTCATTTCCAGGAAATAAAAATACCCCGAACATTAATACATTCTTCAAAAATTCAATATTTTTTACAGATGTAATGGCATCTTCAGGAGTCACGGCAATCAGCAATACCTCAACTCTGACTGGGATGGATGGCCACTTCACATATTCGCTTCTAAAAAATACATTTGTAGATAAGCCCCCTCAAATGCCTGATAGATATTTGAAGATGTATATGACGACGCCAACAATTGCTGAAACTCTTCATAAAAATGGCTATCAAACAATCAACGTAAATCATGGCTGGTATGCGGGTAAGCAAATGTTGTTGAACAGAGGCTTTGATACTTATTGGGGGACCGGTGAGGCCAATTCAGTGGATCGTGGGCCTGGTAGCTCTATAGAAAAAACCGCAAGTTTTTTAAAGCAGAAATCTAGAGATAATAAAAAATTCTTTCTTTTATTGCGTTCAGAGGATTTGAGAGGGGTGCCTTATAGATACCCAATCAATAGATCACGAATTCAAGACCAGAGAATTTCATATAAGAAGGTCGATAAATCTTTTGTTGAAGTTAGATATCAAATTGGCGAGAACGGAAAAATTAAAGGGGGTTACTCATCTTTTCAAATGGCCGGTTGGATGACAGATAGTCAGATAGCCGAATATCAGGCGCTTGCAAAAGAAATATATTCTAATCAGCTATCGTTTGTTGATGAAAAGTTGGGTAAAGTTTTTAAGGCGCTAAATGAAACTAACTTAGTGAATAACTCAATCATCGTTCTTTATTCAAATCACGGTGATGGGTTGTATGACAACAAGGTGCCGAATCATGGGGTGTCATACCAATCTTGCGTATCTGTTCCGGTGTTGATTAAGCATCCAAAGGTGGATAGATTTATTGCAATCAAGCCCACGGTTGCGTTAAAAGACCTTGTACCAACAATTTACGAGATGATTTCATTGTCTCAACCTACTGGCATGGACGGGATTAGCTTGGCACCCTTAATTAATGGACAGCCACCACCAAGTGAATTCTTTTATGGCGTCGATAAAGAATCACAATATATCCGCTATAAAAACATGAAACTGATAGTCTGGGCTGACAGAAATAAGGAGCTTTATGACCTTAATTTAGATCCTCAAGAAAAGCGAAATATTGCAACAGAGAATCCAGACTTAGTTTATGAATTAGATGAAAAACTATCCGAGCATGACATTATTGGACTATCAAAAGCATTTGATTTAATCGACAGCTTTCACTTAGATCGAGTGCCGCACGATTAGTTTGATACTAGGCACAGCAAGCGTCCTTTTAAAGGACGTTTCTTGTTCTGGTTGCCCAACTAAAACTCTGAAAATAAAATAGCTGTATGACAACAGTAATCCAGCCAAAAAGTGACTAAGGTAATCAAAGTACCTGAAAGCCACCTAGAAGTAATCTCCTCACCCCAGCAAGAATCCCAACCCACAGCCTTAAGTCAGCTCAAATACGCCGAGCCCACAGAGCTTTATCTGCGTGATGGCGAAGTAGTGATTCACCGCAGACCCGGAAGTCCACTATGGCATTGCCGCTTTAGACTGCAAGATGGCTCATGGCATCGTCAGACTACCCGCCAAGCCAGTATTGAACACGCTGTACGAATGGCTTGCGATCTTTACGATGAAACCAGATTTCGCCAAAGGCTGGGGCTTGCACAAAAGTCGCCCACGTTTGCAGAAATTGCACACGCCACACTCTACTCAATGCGGCAGGACTTGGATGTGGGTATAGGTAAGAGTGTGTACGGTAGCTACATCACCTGTATTGAGAAATACTTTCTGCCTTACTTTCAGGACAAAAGACTAGAAGAGATAACTTACACAGACGTGCATGAGTTTGAAGTTTGGCGAAATAGGCAGATGAACAAGGTGCCTAGGGCCAGCACCTTAATGAACTTTGCCAGTGCTTGGACAAAGTTACAGCAGACGGCGGTGAACAAGGGCTGGATCAGCGAGCGTGTGGCTATTCCAAAACTCACAGCTAGGGGGCAGAAAGGCAAAACTCGCCCAGCATTCACTCGTGAAGAAATTGATCGCTTATTGGAGTTTATGGAGCCATGGATCAAGCAAGGCCGACTAGAGATTGAGCATGAGACTCGCCCTTTACTGCGCGACTATATAGAGATGCTTCTCTATACGGGTATGCGGCATGGCACTGAGGCACTGAATATCTGCTGGAACAATATTGAGTGGCATACCCAAGGTGATAAGAAATACCTGCGTATATGGGTGGATGGCAAGACGGGCGGGCGTTGGCTCATTGCCAAACATAAGGCTGTTGATGTTCTCAAGCGATTGCACAGTAGACAAAAGGCTGTGTGGGATATTCCATTTGATCGTCTATTTGAAACTCGTTGCCCAGAGCGCATCTTTGTATTTGCCAATGGTCATCAGCCCATGCGGATTGATGGCGCATTTAAGCGACTCATGCGAGATAGTGGTTTGGGCTTGAGTCACGATGGGCAGATGCGGACTTTATATTCACTTAGACATACTTACGCTACCTTAGAACTACTAGAGAATAAGACAGACATTCATACGCTATCTAAGCAGATGGGAAATAGTGCCGCCATGATTGATCGTCATTACAGCAAGTTGACGGCAACAATGGCGGCAGATAGATTGGCTTGAGCATGAACTGTCCTTTTAAAGGACAAATAAAAAAGCCCACTCGAAAGTGGGCTCAAATGAAGAAGATTTATTCTTCGGGCTCTATAAATGTAGAATAAATGTTCATTGGGAATACCGTTTCAATCCAGCCGTCATAATAATTAGCGCATTTATAAGCGGCATCTTTGTTATCAAAAATCTTCAAGACTTCATGTCTATTTTCGTTTGTTTGAACAACCCATACTTCACTCATATGTATCTCCTTAGTAAATGACATTAGGTGGCGGCTGTTGACCTTTACGTCTAGCCAAGCGCCCCACGTTATGAAACAAGTTTCTGAATGAGCCATTCGCAGCTTGAATGGTTGGTAATAGATCTTCATCCGATAACGTAACGCCTGCTTCCTTGATAATGGATTTAGCAATGCTCAAATAATCGCTGGGATTTGCTGCATTCATTTCAACCAAGATGGAGCGATCAAGTAAGCCCCTGTCTAACTGACTTACATTATTCGTAGTTAGTATGAACACCCCACGAGTTGTGTTGAGCGCAGACTTCAGACTTTGCTGCGCTAGCTTAGATAGATTATCTACTTCGTCAATGATGAAGTAATGTAAGCCACTAGCATTTAATGAGCTTTTACTTAAAACCGAATCAATCAAGCTCA
>CAIMXN010000262.1 GCA_903845455.1 uncultured beta proteobacterium
CTTTGCTATTAATTTGGGATAATTTAGCGGTAATTTGATCTTGGTTCATATATTTCTCCAGTAATTAAGTGGTACAACTAATCAATTAAGTGCGCGATTCAAAGATCGGAAGACAACATGGACTTTAAATATTGCACTGCACCATGAAACTTTAACTGAAGCAATATGACAAATCAAGAACTTTTTGTTGCCACGCAACATATTTTTACTTAAATGGCATAATATTGAATAATATCAATCATTTAGAGACAAGAAAAAAGTCTAGATCCTACCGAAAAATAGCCATAGCCACCTGCTTTGGTACCTTTTTGGAATGGTATGACTTTCTGACCTTTGCTACCTTGGCAGTGGTATTTGGTCCCCTTTTCTTTCCATCCAATGATCCAACTTCAGGTTTATTAGCCAGCCTAGCCACGTTTGGTGTGGGCATGGTAGTTCGCCCTATTGGAGCAGCTCTCTTTGGCTCTATGGGCGACCATATCGGCCGTAAGCCAGTATTTATGCTCACCATCGCCCTTATGGGGATTGCAACCGTAGGTGTGGGCTTTTTACCAACCTATCAACAGATTGGGATCTGGGCGCCAATCTTGCTGGTCAGCTTAAGGCTATTGCAAGGTCTATCCGCAGGTGGTGAGATTGGTGGTAATGCCGTTTATCTCACCGAACATGCGGGTGAGACTAATCGTGGATTTAAAACGAGCTTCTTACAACTGATGGGGCCACTCGGAATTCTGGCCTCAACTATGCAAATTGCAGTCCTACAACATTGGCTTACTCCTGAAGAGTTTCAGTCTTGGGGTTGGAGAGTGCCATTCTGGGTTTCGTTTGCGCTACTGGCGATTGCATTTCAGGCTCGAAGGGCACTAGAGGAAACGCCCGTCTTCTTAGATCTAAAGAGCAATCAAAAAGCAAAATCACATCTGGCGCATAACTTCAAAGATCCAGAGATTCGTAAAAAGATGTTCTTGCTGTTTTTCTGCATCTCTTCTAGCGGTGCCATTCTATTCTTTTGTGTACAAGTCTATACAGCAATCTTTCTCAAGACCACAATCAAGCTACCCGCACAACTTGTTGATGAACTTAGTATTTGGGCAACTATTGCCTTGCTACCCCTCACGGTATTTGCAGGATGGTTATCAGACAGAATTGGGCGCAAGCCAATGATTGTTAGTGGGCTCGTACTTGGAGCTTTATTCATTCAGCCAGCTTTCCTCATGCTGGAAAGCTTTGGCAATCAATATATACAAACTGGTAATCAAATTCCAATGCTTGCAATAGGACTAATCCTGAGTGTTTTATCTCTGGCACTTGCATTTGTTGTGGGGCCACAAACAGCCTATCTTGCAGAACTCTTCCCAGCAAAGAATAGAAATAGTGCCGCAACACTGCCTCATAATCTTGCTGCCGGGTGGATTGGTGGATTACTTCCATTCATTGTTACCTGGATAAATCAGCACTGGAATAACAATACGGCAGGACTTTGGTATCCCACGATATTCTTAGGATTGGCAACCCTGATGGCCATAATGCATTTGCCTGAAACAAACAAAAACAATATGCTGCACTAATAAGCGCTAAAGAAAAGCCCAAGGTTGTAATAAGCTGACCAAAAAAGTTCGGTACCACGCTCAACTAAGGGGTTCAACTCAGGAGATGGTTTAGTATTTCTTTGTGGTCTAGGGTTGGACATCAATCCCCTAAAAATTGTCTATTTTTCTACTGTGGCATAAAAGGTACCCTCTACCTCGACAGTGTCATCTTGATTTAAATGATCTACTTTAATAATAGTTCTCGGAGGATAAGGACCTGAACCCCACCATTGCTCCTGTACTTTATTAACAAGGGGTCTAAAGCGATACATATCAGTTACATAAACTACCAGCCTTGCTGCCTCTTTAAGTGTCGTGCCTTCAGATTCAGCTATGAGCTTTCAGCTTCATGTTCAAAAAAGCCTGCATGATTTTGGCATCGTCACCGCTCACTAAAGCGTTGGTGCTAGGATCTATCCCCCTCATTCCGGTAATAAAAATAAAGTCTCCCGCTATTGTGCCCAGAGACCCTGTTCCAGTACTTTTAATTGCTCCCGAAGGGACTAAAGTTTTCACCCCATTTGGTGATATTTCAACTGCTCGGGCAGAAGTATTTATGCAAAAGAAAGTGAGGCCCACCACAACAGATACTAAGATTTTCATGGCTACTCCCACTAATAGGTTAATAACTAGCTGAACATTTATACCGATTCATACTAGTACTATTTCCAACCCGTAAAACTAAGAATATAAATTATGACCGCTCCAAGAGAGAGCTCTAGCTAACCCTCATAAATGAAAAAGCTCACTAGCAATTAAGCAGTGAGCTTTATGTTAATTGGTGCCCCTTGTCCGACTCGAACAGACCACCTACTGATTACAAATCAGTTGCTCTACCAGATGAGCTAAAGGGGCAACGATGATATTTTAGCCTATTTCACAATCTTTAAGAAAGATTTACTAGTGTCTTTTGCTTCTGATGACACAGATTTGACAGGACTTGAGTCATCTACTTCAGTTGGATTAAAAGGGAATGACATGCCCTGACCATTCTCTCTCGCATAGATCGCTAAAATATGTGTGACTGGTACTAATATTTTCCTTGGCACTCCGCCAAACCTAGCCTGAAAACTAATGTAGTCATTCTCCATTTGTAACTGATGGCAGGCTTCCAAAGACAAGTTAAGAACAATTTCATCATTCTTAACAAATTCCATCGGCACTTCCACTCTAGAGTCTACAAATACAGCCATGAAAGGCGTAAAACCATTATCCGAGCACCACTGGTGTAGTGCTCGGATGAGGTAAGGTTTATTACTTGGAATATCAGACATGCTTGAAATCATGCTGTCCGGGTATGAAGCGCCTAGCGGCGCATTACCTTTTCTGAAGGTGTTAAAGCCTCAATATAGGCGGGTCTACTAAAAATACGCTCAGCGTACTTCAGTAAGGGCGCTGCATTACGAGAGAGATCAATACCGTAATGCTCAAGACGCCATAACAATGGTGCAATAGCAACGTCCAGCATAGAGAACTCTTCGCCCAACATGTATTTGTTCTTCACAAAGATTGGGGCAAGTTGAGTTAAGCGATCACGAATAGCCAAACGAGCCTTTTCATGAGCTTTCTCTGCAGCCTTACCTTTTTCATTTTCCAATGCTGCAACATGCACGAATAACTCTTTCTCAAAATTGAAGAGGAAGAGGCGTGCGCGTGCGCGTGCTACAGGATCAGGCGGCATCAATTGTGGATGTGGAAAACGCTCATCAATGTATTCATTAATGATGTTTGACTCATACAAAATTAAGTCGCGTTCAACCAAGATCGGAACTTGGCCATAGGGGTTCATCACCGAGATATCTTCTGGCTTGTTAAACAAGTCCACATCACGGATCTCAAAGTCCATGCCTTTTTCAAAAAGCACCAGACGGCAGCGTTGCGAGAATGGGCAGTTAGTGCCCGAGTACAACACCATCATAAATTTATATCCTTAAATTTCTACTTCAATGCAACAAACATACAACAAACAGTGGCTTTAAAACAAATTTGAATCTTAGTGAATATCTTTCCAGTAGGCTTTATTTAAGCGCCAAGCGAACAAAGTAAAGATCGCCAAGAACAAAAGAACAATTACGCCAAGACGTTTACGCTCTAATTGAACCGGCTCAGACATCCAAGACAGAAAAGCAACCAAGTCAGCAATATTATCGTCGTACTCTTGTGGCTTCATCGTCCCAGGAGTTAATTGCTCAAAGCCTACGAACTCAAGCTCTGTTCTGCTCTCATCATGTGGGTCTTTACGTTCCTCGAACTTAGCAGCGCGCTCACCCTGGAGTTGCCACAAAACATGTGGCATACCCACCTTGGGAAAAACCAAGTTATTCCAACCAGTGGGGGTCGTGTCGTCTTTATAAAAAGTTCTGAAATAGGTATATAGCCAATCTGTGCCACGTGCACGTGCTTCCACTGAGAGATCAGGAGGATTCTTACCAAAGAATGCCTTACCTTCTTTTGGCGTCATAGAGATCGTCATGAGATCGCCAACTTTAGCGTCATTCAAAATCAAATTGTCTTTGATCTGTTGATCGGTCAAGCCAATATCACGCAAGCGGTTGTAACGCATGCTCACTGCAGCATGGCAATTTAAACAATAATTAACAAAGATCTTTGCGCCATTTTGTAATGAAGCATTTTTGCTCACACGATCTGGCGCCTTATCCAAGGGATAACC
>CAIMXN010000263.1 GCA_903845455.1 uncultured beta proteobacterium
AGCAAGCATGAACTTGGCTTGGTGTAACGCACCAGCAGTCAATACAAAACTTTCAGGAATCGCCATCCACTCAGCATGCCACGGACCAGTCGCTCGTTCGAAGTCCTGAATCATCGCATCGAGCATCAAACCAGAATGCTGGCGTACCCCTTTAGAAGCAGCCAACATAAGCTCACTACTAATGGGATTACGCTTTTGCGGCATGGTGCTACTAGCACCGCGACCTTTAACAAATGGCTCGTAAACCTCTGCAAATTCAGTGGAAGCCATCAACATGATGTCGTAAGCAACCTTGCCAAGAGAACCAGTCACCAATGCTAAGAAATTAATGGTTTCAGCCAATCCATCACGAGCTACATGCCAGGTGGTAACTGGTACACCAAGGTTAAGTTCTTTCATTAGTGCCTCTTGAACGATAAGCCCCTGATCACCCAGTGAAGCAATTGTTCCTGCAGCCCCGGCAAACTCACCTACCAATACACGCGGCTCTAACTGCTGTAAACGTTCTGCATGTCGATCCATCATGGCTAACCAGATTGCAGACTTATAACCAAATGTGACTGGTAATGCTTGTTGCAGATGAGTGCGTCCTGCCATTGGTGTATTACGATACTTTTCTGACATCAATGCCAATATTTTGCGTAATTCATTAATGTCATTCTTGACAATCTCAAGGCCGGAGCGAACTTGTATTACTACTGCTGTATCCATAATGTCTTGAGTAGTCGCACCCCAATGAACAAACTTACCCGCCTCACCACACATCTTGACTAACTGATGTACGAGCGGAAGGATGGGATATCCCACAATGTCTGTTTCATTTCGAAGTAAATCAAAATCAATTAAATCAATTGTGGATTTTTTGACGATCTCATCTGCCGCCTCTTTTGGTATTACTCCACACTTCGCCTCCGCCACTGCTAATGCCACTTCAATGTCGATATAGTGCTGAATTAACGCTTTGTCTGAAAAAATCTCCCGCATAGCTGCAGTGCCAAACGCATCCCTAAAAAGGATGGAATCAATGACAGTGCTTGCTGAAAAACTATTACTTACGCTCATATGGAATCTTTTGTCTTTTTATTATGTACGGACATAATAATTGTGTATCATGTCCGTACATAATGTCAAGAAATTTATGAAAACCCCTCTTTATCTAAAGCTGGCACAAGATTTAAAGGCCGAGATCACCTCCGGGAAGATTCCTGTTGGAGCATATTTACCAACAGAGCTAGAGTTGGCGGAAGCACATTCTGCTAGTCGCTACACCGTCAGAGCAGCTATCGCTGAATTACAGGCCATGGGGCTTGTATCTAGAAAGAAGAAATCAGGAACTAGGGTTGAATCAGCAAGCACTACGAGTGCCTACAAACAAACCGTTGGCTCCATTGAAGATCTCACTGCATTTGGAGCAAGTCATGCTCGTAAGATCCAGGCCAGTGAAAAGATCGTCTGTGCAAAGAGGCTGGCGGAAGAGCTCGGATGTAGCGTAGGTAAAGAATGGTTTAAATTAACGAGCTTGCGCTATAACGACGCGGGCCTTGATCTGCCTATGGGCATCACAGAGATTTATATCGACAGTAAATTTAACGATGTAGAGAAAATTGCCGAGAAGAACCCTGACCAATTAATCAGCAACATTATTGAAGAGCGTTATGGGAAGGCCATCTCAGAAATTAAACAAGAAATCATTCCGATTCTTCTATCCAAGGATCAAGCAAAAAAACTTAAGGCAGTAGAAGGCGAACCCGCTCTAAAAATTATTCGTAGATATATGGATACAGCAAATGAGGTATTTGAGATAACTGTGACAACACATCCAGCGGATCGCTACACATTTGTAACCAAGCTAAGACGAGATACCGCAATTGAAAAGGTTGTCTCCTAATGGCCTTGATTTCAACCCGTCGATGCAACACACTATAAACTGCGTAAGCGCAAGGAGTGTTGCTCATGAAACAACGACCTCGAATCTATTACACAGCCACCCAGAAGGATTTAATGTGGGAGCGCTGGAAAAAAGGAGATTCCCTCCAGCAGATTGCCCAGTTATTTGATCGCAATCA
>CAIMXN010000264.1 GCA_903845455.1 uncultured beta proteobacterium
ACTTCATTATTGTAATTAAATCTTATTATTCCTCCTGGCTTGAATCTGGGACATCAAGCATTACACCAGACTGAATTAGTAGGGGTTGTAAGAGCGTCAAATCATACCTAGACCACGCATGGATTCCAAAGGGTAATTTACCTTTGCAAATCGTCAAGCATTTTTGAGGATGTTTCTCCCAAGAGAAAAAAATGGCTTTCTCAGGCGGGGCAATTCTAAGGTGGGGTGCTACTTTAGGTACCAAATAGCTCCAAAAAATATCACAATGGTCTAGGTAGAGATGGTGGGCACCAGAAAGCCTACCTGAAGACCCCATCGATTTTAGTGCTCTTTTAAATGCATCCTTTTGCCCTCTCAGACCTCTGAGGAGATCGCGAACAATCATGCTTACGCTAAACCAGCGAGGATTATCTGCAAAAAGGGTATTTGCAGTGTTAGTTTTAATTAGTGAGAGGCCAAAATTTCCGGTAGCTTTAAATTGAAAATCATCTGCTAAGTCAGAGGCAAACCAAGGTGCACCAATGTAATCAAAATCTTGCTCACACCAATAATGTAAATCATTTTTCAAAACAATCGAATCAGGCTCATGAATTAAAATATGGGAGTGTGCATTAAGTGCATTAAAGATAAATGGAGAAATCATTAGTTTATTGTAGGCTGAGATACTTGCCATTGATTTTGAAGGGGCAGTTAATATCTTTAGTGAGGGAAAGATCGCCTCATATGTCTTCGTAGACATGCCCTGTGGATGCAAAAGATAAATTGGGTAGTCACCCAAAATTTTTTGGCATTGAATTAAAGATATTCTTTCCTCTGGCGACGGTTCCTGCTTGTGCATTGGAATGATGATCGCTGGATTGATTTGTAGGCTTATTTTGTGCATGTAGGGTAAAATGTACTCTAGTACAATCATTTTAAAGACTAATACTAGGATGTTGCATGATTTTAGTTACAGGTGGTGCAGGCTTTATTGGCGGAAACTTTATTTTGGATTGGCTAGCTAATCCAAGCTCAGAGGCTATCGTTAATCTTGACAAATTGACCTACGCTGGTAATTTGATGACCTTAGAGTCGCTCAAGAGTGACCCGCGTTACACATTTATTCACGGGGATATTGGTGGTCAGCAATTGGTAGCTCAGTTACTAAAAACCTATCAGCCGCGTGCTATTGTGAACTTTGCTGCAGAAAGTCATGTAGATCGCTCGATTCATGGACCCTCAGACTTTGTGCAAACCAATATAGTGGGCACCTTTAATTTATTGGAATGCGCACGAGAGTATTGGAATGCTCTTGATACTGATGCCAAAAAGCAATTTCGCTTTCATCACGTCTCTACTGATGAAGTTTATGGTTCGTTAGCAGCTACTGATCCTGCGTTTACCGAAAAGAATCCATATGAGCCTAATAGTCCTTATTCAGCATCTAAGGCAGCTTCTGACCATTTGGTACGGGCTTGGTTTCATACTTATGGATTCCCAGTAGTCACCACGAATTGCTCTAATAATTACGGCCCTTACCACTTCCCTGAGAAGCTCATTCCTTTGGTCATCTTGAATGCACTGAACAGTAAACCTTTACCAATTTATGGCGATGGTCAGCAAGT
>CAIMXN010000265.1 GCA_903845455.1 uncultured beta proteobacterium
AGATCCTATTGCGGATTTGGCAAATGGTAAAAAGCCTGCTGAACTTGCTGTGCCTGCAGCTAAAGCTGATGCGATCTATTTCTTGCAGGTTGGCGCCTTTCCAAAGCGATCTGATGCGGATGCGCAAAAAGCCAATTTAGCAATTCAGGGAATTCAGTCGCAGTTAAGCGATGTAAGCAGTGATGGCAACACGATTTGGCGTGTTCGCATCGGGCCTTTCAATAGCGTCGAGGAGAGTAATCCAGTACGTGATAAATTGAGTAATATGGGCTTTAAAACAACCATTATTAAATCTAGCAAATCATGATCTCACTCAATAAACGATTCTTTACCTTTTTTGTTTTTCTGTGCCTTAGTGGATTGGTTGGAGCACAAAGTGCCAAGATCGAAGAGGGGTTTGATTATCGAATTCTTCCCATCGCTCAACCCGTTGAAACCAAGGGTAAGGTAGAGGTCATTGAGTTTTTTTGGTATGGCTGCCCACATTGTTATGACTTTGAACCTGAACTCAGTGCTTGGGTAAAGCGTCAACCTAAAGATGTTGTGTTCCGTAGAGTGCCAGTAGCATTTCGTGACGACTTTATTCCCCATAGCCAATTATTCTACGCACTTGAGTCGATGCATAAAGGGGATGCTCTGAATGAAAAGGTGATGTATGCCATTCATAAAGAGAACAAGCGCTTATTAACAGAGACAGAGATTGCAGACTGGGTTGCTTCCCAGGGCATTGATCGTAATACCTTCTTAGCGACTTATCGCTCATTTGCCGTAGTTTCTAAGGCACGAGCAGCAAAGCAGTTGACTGAAGATTACCGCATTGATGGCGTGCCAACGATTGTGATGCAGGGCCGTTATGTGACATCACCTTCGATCGCAGGCACTAAGGCTAAAGCCATTGCGGTTATGGATTATTTGGAAGATAAGATTCGAAAAGATAAATATAAGTAATCACTGATTCAGAAGTGCTACTTAAATTTTGACGAAGCGGCGCACAATCCAAAAGTAAAGTGGATAAGGTAGGATTCTGAGTAATTTTAAGAATCCTGAAAACCTTTTTGGGAAGTGAATATCAAATTCACCAGCCTGTATCCCTTGCAAAATTTCTTGAGCTGCTTGTTCAGGGGTCATTAGTGCGGGCATCTCAAAGTCATTTTGTGCAGTGGCTTCAGTAGCGACAAAGCCTGGTGAAATCATGTGCACGCTTACACCCCGAGGAAGCAAGTCGTAATATAAGGTTTCACAAAAGTTGATGATTCCGGCCTTGCTGGGTCCATAGGCCAGAGCTTTTGGTAGACCGCTATAACCTGCTACGCTCCCCACAATAGCAATATGACCAGCATGTTTTGTAAGCATTGCTGGTAAGACCGCAGCAACTGCACGCATAGGGCCTAGTAGATTCGTATTAATGGTTTTTTCAGCAAGGGTGATATCAAAATCATCCGCCCGCATTGGCAAATACATGCCTGAAACAAATAGGAGTAAGTCTAGGCCACCCCAGCGTTCTAAAATGATTTGATGGGCCTGGGTAATTTGGGATTCATGGATGACATCGACTGGTAGTGCTAACACTTGCTCTGTGGATGCGCTGCCTGCTAATTGATGCAATTGCTCCATGCGTCGACTGGAAATAGCAACTTTGGCACCAGCAGACAATAAGGCTTTAGCACACGCATGCCCAATACCGCTTGATGCCCCAATGACCCAAACGCGCTTCCCCAGAAATGTGTCAATCCCTTTTTGTTTCATGGGCTAAGTGCATCGCTAGATGCAGAGATCGACTGATGGCTAAGTGTGAATTGCACGACATCAATATTGCGCTCAGAAAATCCAGCTGCACAATACATTAAATAGAAATTCCAAAGACGAATAAATGCCTCATCAAATCCCAATTGAGTAATGTCATGAAGCTTTTGATTGAAGCTATCTCGCCAGAGACAAAGTGTTTTTGCATAATCATGACCAAATGCAAATTCAGATTCAACTCTCAAGCCAGCATGCGCTGCATAAGCTTTAAAGCTAGTGCGCGATGGCAGCATGCCACCTGGGAATACATATTGTTGAATAAAGTCGGTGTTATGTCGGTAGCGTTCAAATAACTCTTCTGCAATCACAATAGTCTGGATACAGGCTTTACCACCCCGTTTAAGACGCGCTGCAATAGTTTGAAAGTATTCAGACCAATGTTTTTCACCCACTGCTTCAAACATCTCAATTGAGGCAATACCATCAAATTGCTCTTTGCAATCTCGATAGTCTTGGAGCCTAATCTCAAAAGAACTTCTGAGAAGATTTTCTTCTTGAACTTTTTCTAGACGAGCTTTTGCAAATGATTGCTGTTCCGTCGATAGCGTGAGACCAGTCACTGTATTACCTGCACGTAGAGCTTCTTCCATGAAGCTGCCCCAGCCACATCCAATTTCTAGGAGATGATCACCAGGCTTACAGTGAATAGATTCCAAGATGCGGTGTATTTTGGCCCTTTGTGCCTCGGCTAGTACCTGTTCATTACCTTCAGAAAACCAAGCGCTTGAGTAGCTCATACTGGGGTCTAGCCATAAGGCATAGAAGGCATTACCTAAATCGTAGTGGGCATGGATATTCTTACGGCTGCCCGATTTAGAGTTATCTCGCAGCCAATGCTTCAGGCGGTAAACAAGGGAGCCATACCACTTGCCATAGATCGCTTTTTCCAAAATGGTTCTGTTGCGAATCGCTAATTGCAGAATGGCTTCGAGGTCTGGGGTATTCCATTGCCCACGAATATAGCTTTCAGCAAAGCCAATATCGCCATGAGAGAGTACTTGCTTAAATACAGACCAATCTAGTATTTGGATTTCAGCATGCAAGCTGTCTTGAGGGTTCCCAAATTCTTTGATTTCCCCATTGGGTAGCGCAAGCCTCAGAAAACCACTTTGTAATTTAGTTAGCAGGCTGAGTAGCGCATTTGCGCTAACCCTACCTTGCTTAAGTGGGGCATTACGCGCTTGTGGTCGCGCGAAGATTAACCTGGAGAGAAGGGATTGGCCTGGACGATTCATCTGCTCACTTCAAATTCTGGTGGTTTAGGTTTTGAATGAAAGGGTACGCCTTTTGACCATAATTTCAAGGCTTGCCAATGAATACGACCAATCACACCTAAGCTCATCAGTGGGAAGCGCAAAAAGGCGAGGTATAGGGCTGATTTGCTAAGCGCTTGGCTAATTCCACTAATGCTGGTATTGATGAGTGGTGAGCCATCTTCATGCAATTCAATACGACAGACTGAGTGGCGCTTAGATGCGCTATCTTGAGAAAACAAAAAGCGAAAATGGTATTCACCACGAACTTCGCAAAATGGCGAGACATGAAATACTTTTTTACTACTGAACGTTTCACCTGATTTCAGAGCTTCGCCAGACTCTTTGTGTAGCAAATAGCAATGACGTTCACCGAAGGTGTTATTTACTTCCGCTAATACCGCTTGAACTTGCCCTTTGGAGCTTGTACAAATCCAAAAGCTCACGGGATTAAATACATAGCCCAAAACTCTGGGGAAAGTTTGCAGCCAGATTTCACCATCAACACTGGTAATCTGATTCTCGCGCAGAATACTTTCAATCCAAGCAAGACTATTTTCATCACCTGCACCATGATCACGATCAAAAAAAGAAAACAAGTGCAGTGAGTTATCTCCCAAGCCATATTGACTCAGTAGGCTGGTATTTTTTCTTCTGGCGCGCATCGGAATAGAAAGTGTAAATACACCATAGCCAAAAGCATTCTGAGCCGGACGAAAGCGACGATGCTTTACTACCCCAAAGTTGATCGTTGGCTGATTCATTTACTGAGCATCTTGCAGGGGGTTAATTTTGATGCGGTTGCGCATGCTTTCAAGTAAATCTTCAGCAACAAGCTCACCTGAGCGCAGTCCATCTTCGTGAAAGCCAAATCCTGTCCATGCACCGCAATACCAAATAGAAGATTGCCCTTGTATCAGGGGTAATGCTTTTTGTGCCTGAATAGCGCGCATATCAAATACAGGATGGGCGTAATGGATTTCGGCATGAATCAACAGAGGGTCTGGCTCAGTCAGTGGATTGAGACTGACAATAATCTGGATATTTTCTAATGCAGTAGGCAATGGCTGTAGGCGATTAATGAGGTAATTGACGCTGACATGTTGCTTTGAAGTTACTAAGGTCCCAGATTTAGCGGTGTAGTTCCATGCAGCCCAGCACCGTTTTGTTTCTGGGAGAAAATTTCTATCCGTATGCAAGATAGCGCGATTCTTTTGATACGGAATGGCCGCAAGGATATTGCGAGCTGCTTCATTAATGCCATGAACCAGTTCTAGACTTTGATCGCTATGACACGCCATGATTACTTCATCAAACCATACTGAGCCTATAGAGCTGATGACTTCAACTTGAGATTGCTTGTTAGGACTTGCATTTACGCGTATCACAGCCTCACGCACTAATTTGACCTGACATTTTTCTAATGCTGCTACCAGCAGTTTGATGTATTCACGTGAGCCGCCTTGAACGGTGAGCCATTGAGGCCTATTTTGAATTTGCAAAAGACCGTGATTGTGACAAAAGCGCACCATCGTTCTAATGGGGAACTCTAACATCTGATCAACGGAGCAGGACCAGATAGCACCAATCATTGGCAGGAAATAGTTTTCTCTAAAGCTCTGACTAAAACGATTGCGCTCGAGGAAGTCGGCAATACACTCATCCGGTTCAGCATACTCATGGCTAGAATCAATCTGCTGTTGAGCTAGTTGGGTTGCTAAGCGGTTAAAGCGCAAGATGTCATATACCATGCGCCAAAAAGAAGGTGAGAGTAAATTTGATCTTTGTCCAAATAAGGAATTAATATCATTACCAGCCCACTCAATTTTTCGATGTTGTTTAGATGGATTGCTTGATTCAATTGAGACAGAGAAGGACATCTCTGAAGGCGCAATGGGGACTTCAATTTCTTCAAAGAGACGTAGTAAGCGCGGATAGGTTTTGCGATTAAAGACTAAGAAGCCAGTATCTACCCCATGCGTAACAGGTCCTTGAGGTGTATCTAGATTGAAGTCCACAGTATTGCTGTGACCACCAATATGATCGCCGCCCTCATATACCGTAATCTCTAAATCCGGATGCTGCCTTAAGGCATAAGCACAGCCTAGTCCAGAAATACCTGCACCAATAATGGCAATTTTCTTTTTATTCACTAATTCTTTTCCGCTAAAAGCTTTTCAATTTGACTGGTAATGCTATGACTTGTTGGTTTAGTAATACTGCCGAAGGAGTCGACGACATTACCATTACGATCAATTAAATATTTATAGAAATTCCATTTGGGTGTGGTACCGGTTTTGGTAATCAACATTTTAAAGAGAGGGTTGACATTACTTCCTGCCACTGAGCTTTTGGCGAACATAGGGAATTTCACGTCATAAGTATTCTTACAAAAGTCGGCAATTTCTTTATTACTGCCGGGCTCCTGTTGGCCAAAATCATTCGATGGAAAACCGAGAACGACCAAGCCTTGATCTTGATATTTGGCATAAATCTTTTCAAGACCCTCATATTGACTGGTAAAGCCACAAAAACTGGCGGTATTGACTACCAAAATCACTTTTCCTTGGTACTGGCAAAGGTTTTGTGGCGCCTCATCTTGCAGGCGTGGGAAGGTATGAGAAAGCAATGGGCTACAACTTGTGGGCGCGGCCTCAACCAGTCCAATGGCGGGTATGTAGACCATGAGAGCAAAAATCCATTTACCTAGTAGTCGAGCCATATTGCACCTTCAAATCAGGATAGTTAACCTCCAAGTCTAAGTCATTCTGTCTAATATTGTTGGCTATGCCCTAATGCTATTAATATTGAGCTATGAGCCCTTTACCACTACCTTCTTTTGAGTCCAAAGTGTGTACTCCCGCCAATTTGCAGGAGCGCATTGCGAAGTTGCCCAGACCATTGGTATTTACCAATGGCGTATTCGATATTTTGCATCGAGGTCACGCTAGCTATTTAGCCCAAGCTCGAGATCTAGGTGCCAGTTTGGTGGTGGGGGTAAATTCAGACAGCTCTGTAAAAATGTTAGGCAAGGGTAATGACAGGCCTATTAATTCAGAAGCTGATCGACAAGCTTTATTGGCTGCTTTGGCGAGTGTGGATTTAGTAGTGCTTTTTACTGAGCAGACTCCAGCGCAACTGATTGAAAAAATTCGTCCGGATATTTATGTCAAGGGTGGCGATTATGAGATTGATACCCTGGAAGAGACGCGTGTCGTCAAGACCTGGGGTGGGAAAGCAGTGGCTATTCCCTTTATCTATGAGCGTTCGACTACTACTTTGCTGGGAAAAATTCGTTCCTAGCCACTACTGAGATTGGCTATTGATTTTTTATTAGCCAGGTCCAAATACCACGTAATACCAAGCCCTCAATAGTCTCAACGGGTGGAAGATGCAGGCTAGAAAGCTTCTTAATTTCAGCGGCGAGAGTTTTCGCATTACCACCATCAAGCCAAATTCGCCCAATGGGGTGATTCATTTCCTTGGCTAATTGGGTTGCATAGATCATGGCGCCAATCTGTGCCGCATCACATCCGCCGATAATAGCCCCATTTGTTGATGCGCCAAATCCTGTCTGGTCAGCTGATCGAGTTGCTAGAGGAAGTTGCGCAGTATTATTCTGCAAACTTTCTTGCATCAAACTTAAGCCAGGCAGAATCCAGCCACCATAATGCACGCCATTACCTCCAAGTAGGTCAATGGTTGTCGCAGTGCCAGCATTGATGATCAAGGTGTTGGCGTTGGATAAAGCCCGAGCGCCAATCAAGGCTGCCCAGCGATCTGCTCCAAGTTTAGCGGGGTCTCCATACAGAGTCCGAATACCATCGTAGTGACTATTACCGTTTAATTGCTGCCATTCAATATCGCTCCATTGTGGAAAAAGTGATTGGAGATTTTCAATGGCAGTCTCGCCGGCAACGCAGGCAAATCCAATCGCATCTGGTTTAGGAATTGTTTTTGCAATGTAATCGGCTAGTTCCGCACGATACTCTGGGGATTCCAAAGACTTACTGCTAATTGAGCCCGAATAGGCCCACAATTTTTTATTGCGATCAGAGGGTACTTGAGTGGATTCCACAGCCGCCCATTTAAGTCTGGTGTTGCCAACATCAAATAATAAGTACAGACTCATGATTGCGCTCTTAATGAAACATCACCTGCATGAATGGGACTCATTTTATTTTCTTGCTCAAGAAGCAGTGCACCACTTGCATCAACCCCTTTTGCAATTCCATAAACAGGTCCCTTGCCCGCGCCAGAAATGCAAACCTCAGTTTCTTTAAAGGCATCCCATTTCATCCACTGGCGTTGATAAAAACCAAATCCCTGTTGCTCAAATTCAGGCAAATATCGCTCGAAAGACTCAATGAGTTTAAGCCAAATAAAGTCGGTATCCGGAAGCTTATTTGAGCGTGAGATAAGTTGATCTAAAGCAGCAATGTTCAAGGCAGTTTGTTGATCGAGACTCTGTTGAAACGCTGCTGCGTTGCGCAGGTTAATACCAACCCCAATGATCATCCAAGTTGGCTCACCAGCCTTTGCTTGTCCGCCCTCAATTAAGATCCCGCCCAATTTAGCATTGTTGAATAAGAGATCGTTGGGCCATTTGAGGCGCAAACCTTGTTCATAGAGGGTTGATTCACTCATTCCAAGTGCGGTGGCAATCCCTGAAATGACGGCTAAACCGACTAATAGACTCAGTCCAGAGAGTTCTACTAGGCTTCTCTGAAATGGATAAGCCAAAGAGAAACAAAGAGAATCTGTGGGGTTTGCTAGCCATGATCTGCCAGCCCTGCCTTTGCCAGAAGTCTGGTTTTGGGCAATACGGGCAACTGGGTCTATGAGTTCGCCAGC
>CAIMXN010000266.1 GCA_903845455.1 uncultured beta proteobacterium
GGTGTTTATTCTTTTGAAAAAGTAAATGAGGCCGTAGCAGAGCCAGTTGTCTACATGATTGATCGTTACGTCATTGGCGGTTTCTATCGGGTGCATACTGATCGTGGCCCAGATGAAAATCTCAATGCGCCTGGTATGCATTTCGTACCCTTGGCATTTGAGCAAAACTCACTGCCTGACTTGGGCGCTAAGCCCGGCAGTGCACCGCCAAATCGCTTTTATCTCTATGGTGTGGTTGCTCGCTTAGCCTTATTGGCTAGCTCTTTAGAGCTTGAGCGTACTGACCCTGATGCTGAATCTGCATGAGACTAAAACGTATTTTTAGGTAAATAAAACAATGGATTTTTTATTCATCGCCGATCCCTTAGAGTCTTTTAAAGTAAGCAAAGACTCTAGCTTAGCGATGATGCGAGTTGCGCAAGCAGCAGGTCATCGTTTGTGGTTTTGTCAAAGTCGTCATTTGCTTTGGAAAGAAAATCTTGCTATAGCAGATTGCCAGTCTCTAGCTATTAAGCCCAGTGGAACTTCATGGTTTGAGTTGGGGGATATTGAGAGTCGCGCACTAAATTCTTTTGCAGCGGTATTGATGCGCACTGATCCGCCTTTTGATATTGAATATCTTAATACTACTTGGCTGCTGTCAGCAGCAGTGAGACAGGGCGCAAAAGTATTTAATAATCCTACGGCTATTCGGGAGCATTCAGAAAAATTATCTATTACAGAATTTCCTGAGCTCATTCCCCCTACCTTGGTAACGCGTGAACTCAGTGCGGTTGAGGAATTTCATCGCCAGTATCAAGATATTGTGATTAAGCCTTTAGATGGTATGGGTGGTATGGGTGTCTTTCGTGTCAGCCCCGATGGCTTGAATTTAGCGAGCATTGTTGAAACCTTAGGAGAGAATGGCGCACGAACATTAATGGTTCAGCGTTTCTTGCCTGAGATTGCACAGGGCGACAAACGTGTTTTATTAATTGGTGGTGAAGTTGTGCCCTTTGCTTTGGCGCGCATCCCTCAAGGAAGTGAGATTCGCGGTAATCTTGCAGCCGGCGGCAAGGGCGTAGCAATGCCGCTTAGCGCTTCCGAGAAAGCAGTTGCAGAAAAACTAGCCCCCATTTTGAATCAGCGTGGTTTATTCTTGGTTGGATTGGATCTCATTGGCGGTTACGTAACAGAAATTAATGTGACTAGCCCTACTTGTTTTGTGGAGATCACGGAGCAAAGTGGATTTGATGTTTCCCAATTTTGGTTAACGGCACTTGAGAAAGTATTGGCGTAAATATGGTTGGAATTGTCATCGTTGCTCACACCCCAGTTGCTAGTGCAATGCTGGGCTTTGCTGAGCATACTTTTGGTGTAGTACCTGAACGTGTGAGGGCGGTTGATATTCCTCCACATGAGGATACAAAACTAAGCTTTGATCGGGTGATGAAGGCAGCTTATGGTGTGAATACCGGTAGCGGAATACTTATTCTGACGGATGTAATGGGTGCAACACCGGCTAATGTAGCGACGAAGTTAGAGGCTCTTGGTCCTTTATCGGGATTAAATGCTCCAGTGATTGTCTTGGCAGGCTTAAATCTACCCATGCTCATGCGTTGTATTTCACATCGTGGAGAAAGCTTAGAGGAGTTAGCTCAAAAGGCACTTGCTGGGGGTCAGCACGGCATTCTGCGCCTTGGATCAAAAATACTTTCAGAAAAAACAGAATAACAAGGTTAGTGATGCCGATTGCTGAAATTCAGATTGTGAATAAGTTAGGTTTGCATGCTCGCGCCTCTGCCAAACTTTCTCAGTTGGCTGCAGAATTTCCCTGTGAAATATTGCTGTCACGAAATGGGCGTCAAATCAATGCTAAGAGCATTATGGGCGTCATGATGTTAGCGGCGGGCATTGGTAGCACCATTACTCTAGAAACGGTTGGCGAGCAAGCTGATCATGCAATGCAAGCCTTGACAGAGTTAATTAATAATCGTTTTGGTGAAAGCGAGTAAGCATGACTTTTGCTTTGCATGGAATCCCAGTATCGAAAGGCATTGCTATTGGCAGAGCGGTACTGATTTCGCATGCAGCATTAGAGGTAAGTCACTATCTTATTGAGGCTGGCAAAGAAGAGCTCGAAGCTCAAAAGTTGCTCGATGCCTTTGAACAGGTTCGGCTTGAGTTAGAGCAGTTGCGTCGTGGTTTACCAAAGGATGCGCCACAAGAGATGGCAGCATTTTTGGACGTTCACGGCATGATTTTGGCTGATCCAGCTTTAGCGGAAAAGCCACTCAAATTAATCCGCACCCAACGCTTAAACGCTGCTTGGGCGCTCACTACTGAATTAAATGATCTCTTAGAACAATTTGCCGAGATTGAAGATGTCTATTTAAAAGAGCGTGGTAACGATATTCGGCAGGTGGCAGAGCGAGTTCTCAAGGCGCTCAATACTCAGCAGAAAGACTCTTTAAATGGTTCTGAACTCATTGCATCAAGTGACTTGGGTGCAGATGCCATCATCGTGGCGCACGATATTGCCCCGCATGATATGTTGCGCTTTAAGGAGCATTTGTTTACTGGTTTTGTCACCGATCTTGGTGGTAAGACATCGCACACAGCAATTGTTGCGCGCAGCATGGAGATTCCTGCAGTAGTTGGTGTTCGTCATGCCAGTGAAATGATTCGTCATGGAGATTGGCTGGTTCTTGATGGCGAACGTGGGGTTGTGGTGGTTTCCCCAGATGAACAATTGCTTTCTGAATATCGAAAACTGCAAACGCAAGACTTAAAAGAAGTTCGTAAACTTCAGCAGCTCAAGCATTCGGAAACCCGTACAGTTGATAATGTTGATATCGAGCTTTTCGCCAATATTGAATTACCAGAAGACGCTACTCAAGCATTGAAGCTGGGGGCGGTAGGGGTTGGCCTATTCCGTTCAGAGTTTTTGTTTATGGATCGCAATCAGGCTCTGCCTAATGAAGACCAGCAATATCAAGAATATCGTCGAGTAGTTAATCTAATGCATGGCTTGCCAGTCAATATCAGAACGATTGATGTTGGTGCTGATAAAGCTTTAGGAGCATCTGGCGATGTATCACAAACAGGCACTTCACCTTTAGGCCTACGTGCAATTCGTTGGTCCTTAACTGAACCTGAGATCTTCTTGACGCAGCTCAGGGCTATTTTGCGAGCTTCTGCACATGGACAGGCACGCATCATGATTCCGATGCTGGCTCATGCTAAAGAGATTGATGAAACTTTACGATTGATCGAAAAAGCAAAGCAACAATTGCATTCTCGTGGACAACCTTTTAATCCCAATATTCAAGTAGGAGCCATGATTGAAGTTCCTGCCGCGGCATTGGTGTTACCGCTTTTTATCAATCGTTTTGATTTCTTGTCAATTGGTACGAATGATTTAATTCAATACACCTTAGCCATTGATCGAGCAGACCATGCAGTGGCACATTTATATGATCCTTTGCATCCAGCAATTCTGCATCTGTTGGCAAGCATCATTGAGCAGGCGAAACGTGCCAATGTGCCGATTGCTGTTTGCGGTGAAATGGCTGGCGATCCTGCCTTGACAAAGTTATTACTCGCATTGGGCTTGACTGATTTTTCAATGCACTTCAGTCAGTTATTGCTAGTTAAGCGCGAGATATTGAATGCAGATGTTGGCCAGTTAAAGGCACGTATCCCTCGGGTATTAAAGGCTTATGAGCCAGAGGCACAAGCAAAAGCACTAGAACGTTTATTTGCTTAAGTTGTTAACTTAATGGCTGATATTTAGTGGGTTTGACCGCATACAACACATTCTGGATTACGGCTGATGCGTATCTCATCAATTTGAGTAGTGCGCGCGTTCCAAAGCAGCATACGCCCAACTAAGGGCTCCCCAAAGCCAATCAATACTTGTAGGGTTTGTGCTGCTTGCATGCTACCAATGATGCCCACAAGTGGTGAAAATATTCCCATGCTGGCACAACTCACTTCTTCAAGCTGTTCTTCGGGGGAGAAGATACAAGCATAGCAAGGGGAGTTGGCATTGCGCGAATCAAAGACGCTGATTTGACCATCAAACCGAAGCGCTGATCCTGATACCAGAGGGACTTGATGTTTTACGCAAAGACGATTGATCATTTGCCGAGTGGCAAAATTATCTGTGCAATCTAAAACAATAGTGACCATTGGTAACAATTGATCAAGCAGCTCATTACTTGCTTTACCTTCAATAGCATTGACCTGAATACCAGAGTTGAGTTGCTGTAAAAAAGATTTACCAGATGCGGCCTTATTTTGCCCAATGCTATTTTGGCTATGCATGATCTGGCGTTGTAGATTGGTAAGTTCTACCTGGTCATGATCAATCAGGGTAATAGTTCCCAATCCTGCTGCAGCGAGATAGGGGGCTGCAGCACTCCCTAACCCACCTACGCCTATCACGAGGACGTGAGAAGCTAAGAGTTTTTCTTGGCCATCAACATCGATGTCCTCGAGAAGTACATGTCGTGAATAGCGCAGAAGCTGCTCATCATTCATTTATGACCTCGAGGTATTTCTGGACTATTCAAGCTTGGAGGAAGAGCGTTTAACGGGCTGACCATCAATAAACGCTACTGCTTGCGAAAGCATGAAGTCATCAACACTGCCAAGTTCAGGAGGTTTTTTAGATTTTTCCTTTTCTTTTTCTTCGGGAGTTTTCTTAGCGTTTCTTTCTTCAATGCGCTGCATCTCTTCAATGCGACGTTTCTCACGATCTTTGATCAACTTATCTTCAGCTGATTGTTTATTGCGTAAGTGCTTCTCGCTATCAATTTCACGGGTGATTAAGACATCATCAGGGTCACCATCTTTATTCTGATCAACCGGGATGTCTGGCTTAACGCCATA
>CAIMXN010000267.1 GCA_903845455.1 uncultured beta proteobacterium
CATGTCGATCGATCGATTCATGGTCCGGCTGATTTTATTCAGACGAATATTATGGGTACTTTTAGCTTGCTTGAGTGCGCCCGCGAATACTGGAATGGGCTTGATCTAGAGGCAAAGGCAGCATTTCGGTTTCATCATGTATCTACGGATGAGGTTTATGGCTCTCTATCTGGAACTGATCCTGCATTTACTGAAAAGAACCCATACGAGCCAAATAGCCCCTATTCCGCTTCTAAGGCCGCCTCTGATCATTTAGTTCGCGCCTGGTTTCATACCTATGGTTTCCCTGTTGTGACTACGAATTGTTCGAACAACTATGGGCCTTATCACTTTCCAGAAAAGCTAATTCCTCTGGTGATTTTGAATGCGCTTAATGGCAAGCCTTTGCCAATTTATGGCGATGGACAGCAAGTGCGCGATTGGCTATATGTCGGTGATCATTGCTCTGCTATACGGGAAGTTTTAGAGAGAGGCGCTTTGGGTGAGACTTACAATATTGGCGGCTGGAATGAAAAGGCCAACATTGAGGTAGTTAAAACTGTGTGCCAGATTTTGGATCAGTTAAAGCCGCGTGCAGATGGTAAGTCTTATGTGGAGCAAATTACTTTCGTAAAGGACCGTCCTGGTCATGATCGACGTTATGCAATTGATGCTAGCAAGATAGAGCGTGAACTGGGTTGGAGACCTGCAGAAACTTTTGAAACTGGCATTCGGAAGACGGTCCAGTGGTATTTAGGTAATCCGCAATGGGTTGACGGTGTCGTAAGCGGTTCATATAGAGACTGGCTTGATAAGCAATACAGCCAATGAAAATTTTAGTTTTTGGAAAAGATGGCCAGCTAGGCAGAGCATTTAAAAAGCTATTGGATGCCGCCCTATTTTTTACGGGAGATCATGACATTCGGTATGTTGGGCGTGCCGAATGTGATTTAAGTCATTCTTTAGAAATTGAAGTTGCACTCAATGCTTTTCAGCCTGATCTTATTATCAATGCGGCTGCCTACACCGCCGTAGATAAGGCAGAGCAAGAGTCGGATTTAGCTTTTGCGATTAATGCAACTGCCCCTGCAGTGATGGCTCGTTATGCAGTAAATCATGGGGCAACTTTCTTGCATTACTCAACAGATTATGTCTTTGATGGAAGTGGTGTCGATTTTTACTCAGAGAATCAGCCAGTCAATCCTTTGGGTGTTTATGGCAAAAGTAAGGCTGCAGGAGAGTTGGCGATAGAAGAGGCTTTCGATCATGCTGATAATTTCAAAGCACGTTACGCTATTTTTAGAGCGAGCTGGGTTTATGGCATGGGAAGTAATTTTATTAGGACAATTTTGCGTTTGGCAAAAGAGCGTGAAGAGTTAAGGGTGATCAATGATCAATTCGGCGTTCCTACCGATGCGACATGGTTGGCCAAAATGAGTTTGACCTTGTGTATTGATGAGCAAGGACGACTCAGAGACTTTCCTTCGGGCATCTATCATGCGGTACCTGCCGGTGAAACAAGCTGGCATGGCTTAGCGCATTGGGCAACTCAGGTGGCTATAGAGGTGGGCGTGGCGATGAAGGCAAGTGGCAAGGCTATAAGCCCTATTCCAGCAACTGAATATCCTTTACCGGCTCCACGCCCGATGAATTCAAGAATGTCCACCTTAAAATTACAAAAGGCCCTGAAGGATCTTGGGCTTGTGTCAAAATTCCCTGAATGGGATGCGCTGGTTCGGAGCTATGTGACCGATTTGGCAAAAAATAAGCTTATATAAAGAGGGTGTTATGGCAAATCGTAAGGGCATTATTTTGGCTGGGGGATCCGGAACGCGTCTCTACCCAGTAACTCAAGCAGTATCAAAGCAGCTGATGCCGGTTTATGACAAGCCAATGGTGTACTACCCCCTGACCACTTTAATGTTGGCGGGTATCCGAGATATTTTGTTGATTTCAACACCGGACGACACGCCACGTTTTACTGAGTTGTTGGGTGATGGTTCGCAGTGGGGTTTGAATATAGAATATTGTGTACAGCCATCTCCTGATGGTCTTGCCCAAGCTTTTACTTTGGGTAAGTATTTCGTAGGAAATAATCCCAGCGCATTAGTGCTTGGGGATAATATTTTTTATGGCCACGAATTAGTCGCAAATCTTTCCAATGCTGATGCGCGCGCAGATGGAGCCACGGTGTTCGCATATCATGTGACCGATCCAGAACGTTATGGCGTTGTGGAGTTTGACAAAAGCTACAAAGCAATTTCAATTGAAGAGAAGCCTGTAAAACCTCGAAGTAATTATGCTGTTACAGGGCTTTATTTTTACGACAATCAGGTTTGCGATATTGCTGCATCAATCAAACCTAGCGCACGTGGTGAACTCGAAATCACCGATGTCAATCGTATGTACTTGCAAAAAGATCAGCTTAGCGTTGAAATCTTAGGCCGTGGTTTTGCTTGGCTCGATACGGGTACTCATGATTCTTTATTAGATGCTGCAGGTTTCATTGCAACCCTCCAAAAGCGTCAGGGCTTAATGGTCGCCTGCCCTGAGGAGATAGCTTATCGTCAAGGCTGGATTAGTGCTGAAGCCGTGCATAAAGTGGCTAGTCAATTGAGTAAAAATAGCTATGGGCAATATCTCAATAAAATACTCACCGAATTAAATTCATCTGGACAGCCCATTACTTTGTCTGCAAAGAGAGCAAGCTAATGCTTTCTAGCGCGAAATTGAAATTAAGCAAAACAGCCGTTGATGGTGTGTACATTGTTGAGCCAAAAGTCTTTGGCGATGAGCGTGGCTGGTTTACTGAATCATTCAATGCACGAGATTTTGCGAGTGCTATTGAGCAAGATTATGAATTTGTTCAAGATAATCATTCATTTTCTCGGCAGTGGATTTTGAGAGGTTTGCATTATCAGATGCAGAAAACACAAGGTAAGTTAGTGCGTGTGCTTGCAGGGGCTGTATTTGATGTTGCGGTTGATATACGCAAGCAATCACCGACTTATGGTAAATGGGTTGGGATTGAGTTAAGCGCAGAAAATCATCGGCAGATGTGGATTCCTCCCGGTTTAGCGCATGGTTTTTTAGTGCTCACACCTACTGCAGAGTTTTTATATAAAACAACGGATTATTACGACCCAAGCAGTGAAGTATGTTTAGCTTGGGATGATCCTACCGTAGCCATCAAGTGGCCCCTGCCTGATGGTATCCCTCCTAATATGAATGCTAAAGATTTGGCTGGCTTATCTTGGGATCAGGCGCCAAAGTTTTAATGGGTATTCAAAACCCATCCCCCAAAATTTTATTGGTGAAACTCTCTTCGCTGGGAGATGTGCTCCATAACTTA
>CAIMXN010000268.1 GCA_903845455.1 uncultured beta proteobacterium
GACACACCGCCACCATTGAGGCCTACAGTCTGAACGCCACCCGAATAAAAAGTTGAGGGAATGCGATCTAAGGCAGTCAGTGTTGGCCTGGCGACCACTTGAGTATTAGAAGAGGTTGAATTAGCAATATTGAGCGTGTAATTTAATAAGCCACTTACTCCATTCAAGGTCGCAGTAGTGGCATTACCGATGCCCAATACACTGGCATTTGTATTTAAAGTTCCAGAGGTGGCTCCAATATTAGTAGTAGTCGATGATCTCTGTGATCCAGCAAAGATTTGTAATCCAGTTAAAAGATTAATACCAAAACTACTGCCCTGCACATCTACTGTCCTGATGAGTACGGCATCTATAGATGCCATCTTAGGGATGTTGTTTGCACAAGGATTTGGCAAAGGCTCAAGATAAAGCGTTTGATCTCCAGAGGTACCTCCGACTGGGACACCATAACTTCCCCCTGGCGCCTTACCAAGACCTGGCTTGGTATCACAATCAAACCAGCGGTCAGTTTGATTCTTCATTGATACCGCTGAGTAGGTGCCTCCTCCTCCTCCGCCAGAAGTAGCAGGAGCCCCCGCACTAGCAGCTGGGGGTGGCATAGGAGCGCCTGAGGTGCTAGAGCCTGAACTGGATGAAGAACTATCGGTGCTATTTTGCTGCTCTACAGCCATGCCCTCAGCCATGGCTGCAGGATTGGTTGTTTTAGGTGGTCGAGCAGCTGGAGCAGCAGCTATTTTTAACATCTTCGGACTTTGCGATGATGGGTTGATACCTGTATTACTCATGTTGACGCTGGTTAACGCTGGATCATTTTTAATATTGGCGAAGACAATTCGCTGCTCTTCAATGAACTGCACTTGACGCTGGAGAGACTCAATTGATTTGGAGTCGTTTGTTTTTAGCTTTGTATACAGTGCCAGATGTTTATTGGCCTCTACAGTTTGACCAACGGCAGAGTACATCAAGGTCAATAGACGTTGATTATCGGCAGACGATATTTTCAAAGTCTTCAGATTATCACCTGCCCAAAGAGCAGTTTTAAAATCTTTTTGCAGTAAGGATGCTTGCAATAATCCAGCTAACGCATCTTGATCGCTTGGACTTAAAGCGTATGCACTGATAAACTCTTTACCAGCCCGCGGGTAGTCACCTGCTTCCATATGTAGTCTGCCCAACTGAACCAAGGGCAATGGATCCAGTTTATCTAGTGTATTAGCAAGTCCATATGCTGTTTCTGCAAGAGCTTTACTATCAGGGGAGCCATTCATATACTCCAAGTGGTAGCTAATTCCATTTAATACATGGATAGTAGAATTATTAGGATTGACTTTGATAGCCGCACTAAATACTTTTTGTGCATCCTCGTAATTACCTTCGCGCAAATAAATGACGCCCTGTTTTACTAATTCTTGGCTAATATTCTTTTTGGGAGTAAGTACGGCTTTAATTTTGGAATCATCATCTGTTGAGCTCAAATTTCTTTGTGTGCTTGAGCCATTCATGGATGAACAGCCAATCACAGTACTCATTGTTAATGCACATAAGACATAACGCACTAGATTGGCCATGGAATGCAAAGGTAAAAAAGAGGGAAGTTCATTCTAATCAATAATCGAGGTATTAAGTGGCATTAGTCAATCACTCCTAGTGTGTGTTGAAATATAGCCTATGAATAGACTGAATGGGCACCAAATCAATCTCACCCAATTCGTTTGGACTGTCTGCTTTTGGGCTCTGTTGATAATAACGCCTTGCATGTCTCAGATAGTAGTTACTAGTGCAGGAGGCTCGTTTCCCCTCTTCAATGGGCAAGATACCTCTGCATGGACACAAACTGGAGGCGCCAATTGGTACCCAATTGATAATGGGGTTGCAGTAAATCAAGGGTCTGGAATGCTAGTAGGTAAATACTACTTTACCGATTATCAAATCCAATTTAACTATAGGATTGATGGAGGGACACAATTTAGTCTATTTACCCATTGCCTAGACGTAAATAATATTTCACCCAATTCCGCCCTAGAGATAAATCTATCGAACACCCCAAAAAAAGGGTATGGGCCTGGATCAGTGATGGGTATGATTAAGGCTCCTCATATACCGGTAGCCAACCAATGGAATACAGTTTTCATTAGTTCAGAATCAAACCAGCTCACCGTGATTCTCAATGGCGTTACTGTGGCAAATAAATTGGATTATCAAAACTTTGAAAAAGGTCCTCTCGCAATTCAATTTGGTGGGGGCAAGCTGGAAATTACTAACTTGAACGCCATCATTCCAACTCGTTGGTAGATCTATTTTGCAAGTAACCCCTTCACAGCATCCCTTAAATATTCCAAAGGAACGGCGCCAGGAAGTACATCCATCTTCCCAGATTGATGATTTACCAAAATAACACCTGGGGTACCATTGATTCCTGCAGCGATACCATCCTGTAGATCACTGTTAATCTGTTTTTGAACTTCTTCAGATGTAAAGCATGCCTCAAACTGCTCTGAATTGATGCCAAGTGATTTAGCTAACTTTAAATTGGGCTCCTCACCTTTCTCAACCGGCATACCCTGACCATTTAAACGCGTTGTTTTAAACACAGCTTCAGAAAATTTCCAAAAAGCATCATTGCCACCCAATCTGCCGATGCAGATTCCAGCGCTCGCTTCAATCACTGCCATTGGATTATGAAAAGACAATGGGAAATTACGCCAAACAACATTCACCTGTTCTGGCATCTCAGCTACAAGCTTCAAGGGAACTTCACTAAATTTTTGACAGTATGGGCACTCAAAATCAGAGTACTCAATGATTGAAATAGTAGCATCAGGCTTACCATATATAAACTCTATCTTGGGATCTACCTTGCGTGCATTTTTAGCAAGGCTCTTCTTTTGTTGCTCAGCTTTATCCTCTTCTAGTTTTTCAGCAGCTAGCTGCTTTTGACGTATGCGCTTAAGACTCCGCTCCACGGCTTTATCTAGTGCTCCAGAACTTTCTAATTGTTTAATAATTTGGTCAACAGTTGGGGCTTGTGCACTGATAGGCGAACAGAAGGATAGGGAGAGGA
>CAIMXN010000269.1 GCA_903845455.1 uncultured beta proteobacterium
AGCGAGCAGCACCAACATCGGCTGCCAGTCACCTAAGAGTGGCAATAGTGTGTTCACTAGTAAGCGGAATAACAATGCAAAGGCTGCTAACTTTGGCGCAGCAGCAATCATTAAAGTCACCGCCGTTGGTGCACCTTGATACACGTCAGGCACCCACATGTGGAAAGGCACAACACCTAACTTAAAGGCTAAGCCAGACACAATAAACACTAGGCCAAAGGCCATGACTAAATGGTTAACGCGGGGGTCAGCAACTGTTTTAAAGATCTCGATCAGATCTAGAGAACCCGTAACACCATAGAGCATCGACATACCGTAGAGCAAGAAACCAGAAGCCAATGCACCCAAGATAAAATACTTAATCGCCGCCTCAACACTCTTTTCACTCGTACGGCGCATGGCTACTAATGCGTAAGTAGGCAAAGCCATCAACTCCAGACCGAGGTACAGGGTTAAGAGATTCGCTCCAGAGATTAATACCAATTGACCTAACAAGGCGAGCAAGCTCAGCACAATGAAGTCTGGGCGGAACATATTGTGGTCTTGTAAATACTGTTTAGAGTAAATCAAGCTCACCAAGACTGCGCCACAAGAACAAGCCTTGAGTAGGTTTGACAGTGGATCGGATTGAAACAAGCCATTCATGGCCACTTGCGATACATCGCCCATGCGCGCAACAAACGCAATGATCATGTACGCCAGCAAGATGATCGAGAAGAAATACACAAAGCCAACGCCACGCGGCGTATGGAAAATGTCCTGCTCTACTCCAGGTGTCGCTGGCTGTCTTTCGGGAACATAAACGCTAGCGACCAATAATAAGCAGGCAGCTACGAGTAAAACAAGTTCCGGCAGGATGGCGTATAGGTCGAATGCTTGCATTTGCTTTTACTCAGAGTTTGCTGACAGCAACGTGCTGTAGCAGATTAATTACCGCTGGATGAATAATGTCGGTAAATGGTTTTGGATACACACCCATACCAATCACGCAGATCGACAAAACCGCCATCATGAAATACTCGCGACCATTGAGGTCTTGCAGTTCCTCAACATGCTGGTTATTGACTGTGCCAAAGAACACACGCTTTACCATCCATAAGGAATAAGCGGCGCCCAAAATCAATGCGGTAGCAGCCAAGATACCAATCACAAAATCATAGTCAACTGCTGCCAAAATCACCATGAACTCACCGACGAAACCAGAAGTTGCTGGTAAGCCGCAATTTGCCATGGCCATCAAGACAGCAAATGCAGTGAAAGCCGGCATCCGATGTACTACGCCACCGAAATCAGCGATTTGGCGGGTATGCATACGGTCATACAAAATACCAATACACAGGAACATCGCACCAGCCACAAAGCCATGAGAAATCATTTGCACAATACCGCCCTCAATCCCGAGCGGACTAAACATAAAGAAACCTAAGGTCACAAAACCCATGTGGGCTACTGATGAATACGCCACCAGTTTTTTCATATCTTTTTGAACGAGGGCAACAGCGCCAACGTAGATCACTGCTACTAATGACAAGAAGATCACAAATGGGCCAAGGTATTGGCTAGCATCTGGGGCGATTGGCAAGGAGAAACGCAAGAAACCGTAGGCGCCAAGCTTCAACATAATTGCCGCCAAGACTACTGAACCACCGGTTGGCGCTTCAACGTGAACGTCAGGCAACCAAGTATGCAATGGCCACATTGGCACCTTCACAGCAAAGGCCATGAAGAAGGCGATGAACAATAAGATCTGCACAACAATATCTAAGCGGGCATTTTGCCAAGCAGCAATATCAAAGGTATTGGTTACGTTGTACAGGTACAGCATGGCAACCAAAGTCAATAAAGAGCCGAGCAAGGTGTACAAGAAGAACTTAAATGCCGCATAGATGCGGTTATGACCGCCCCAAACACCAATGATGATGTACATCGGGATCAGCGTTGCTTCGAAGAAGACGTAGAACAACAATGCATCTAAGGATGCAAATACGCCGATCATCAGACCCGAGAGGATCATGAAGGAAGCCATAAACTGGGAAACTTTAGTCGTAATGGATTCCCAAGAAGCAATCACCACAAAAATATTGATGAATGCCGTCAGAACAATAAACCAAACAGAAATACCATCAATCCCTAAGTGATAGTTGATGTCATAGCGTGGAATCCAACTAAGCTTCTCAACAAATTGCATACCAGGGTTGGCAATATCAAACTGAATGATTAATGGCAAGGTTGCGATAAAGCCAAGCACAGCACCAAACAGTGCTAACCAGCGAACGCCGGCAGTAGACCTCTCTGACCCATAAAACAAAATGATGAGTCCGAAGAAAATCGGGATCCAGATGGCGAATGAAAGAATCATAGTGGCTACTTAAGTAACAAAGTCCTAGCGAACAAAAGGCAGGTAAGTGTACAAAACCCAAGCTAGCAATACCGCTAAGCCCGCAATCATAGCGAAGGCATAGTGATAGAGATAACCGGATTGCAAATGGCGGATCACACCAGCAAAGCGCCCAACTGCATACGCACTGCCGTTAACCAGGAAACCATCAATGATCTTCTGGTCACCGCGGTGCCACAAGACGCCACCAATCCAAAGCAAGCCTTTAGCAAACACGACTTGGTTTAAATCATCAAGATAGTATTTGTTATCCAACAACTTCTTGAGTGGCGCAAATGCCTCTGCAAACTTAGCAGGCAATTTCGGCATCCAGAGGTAAGCAATGGCAGCAGTCAATACACCGAGCGCAAGCAACAATAGGACGGGTGAAGTCAAGGCATGCATGGCCATCGCGATGGGGCCATGGAATTCTTCTGCAAGCTCAACCATCGCTGGGTGCTTGCTGATATCGACAAAGATGGAATCACCAAAGAACTGACCAAACAACATCGGCTCAATCGTATAGAAGCCAATAATCACTGAGGGGATCGCCAAGAGAATTAATGGCAAGGTCACTACGAGTGGAGATTCATGGGGCTTTTGACCTGGTGCTAATCCATGGTGTGCATGATCATCGCCCTCTTCTGCATGATCATGGTGGTCATCGTGAGCATGGGCATCGGCATGTCCCCAACGGGCTTTGCCGTGAAATACATAGAAGTACAAACGGAAGGAATATAAGGCAGTTACAAAGACGCTGGCCATCACTGCAAAATAAGCAAAGCCAGATCCTGTGATGTGGCTTGCTGCTACCGCTTCAATAATGGAATCTTTAGAGTAGAAACCGGAGAAGAATGGTGTGCCGATCAATGCAAGATTACCCAGCAACATCATCAAGCAGGTAATGGGCATGTACTTCCACAAACCACCCATCTTGCGCATATCTTGCTCATGGTGCATTCCGAGAATGACGCTACCGGCAGCAAGGAACAAGAGTGCTTTGAAGAATGCGTGTGTCATCAAATGGAAGATGGCGACTGGATAAGCCGATACGCCCAGTGCCACAGTCATATAACCCAACTGAGACAGCGTTGAATACGCCACCACCCGCTTAATATCGTTTTGCACGATACCGAGAAAACCCATAAAGAGTGCCGTAATGGAACCAATGATGACAATGAAACTCAAAGCAGCGTCAGACAACTCAAAGAGTGGTGACATCCGCGCCACCATAAAAATACCGGCAGTCACCATGGTTGCCGCATGAATCAGTGCAGAAATTGGGGTTGGGCCTTCCATCGAGTCTGGCAACCACACATGCAATGGGAACTGAGCTGACTTACCCATCGCGCCGATGAAGAGGCAGATACAGGCGACAGTTAATAAGCTCCAGCTCGTACCCGGCAATACTTGGGCTGCTAAGGCGGTGTTCTGCGCAAAGATCGCATCGTAGTTCATCGAACCAGTGCTGGCTAATAACAAACCAATACCCAAGATGAAACCAAAGTCACCCACGCGGTTAACCAAGAAAGCTTTCATATTGGCAAATACAGCGGACTGGCGCTCAAAATAAAAGCCAATCAATAAATAAGACACCACACCCACTGCTTCCCAGCCGAAGAAGAGTTGCAAGAGGTTATTACTCATGACCAACATCAGCATGGCAAAGGTAAATAAGGAGATGTATGAGAAGAAACGGTTATAGCCCTCTTCACCCTTCATATAGCCAATGGTGTAGATATGCACCATCAAAGACACGAAGGTCACAACACACATCATCGTGGCTGTGAGTGGGTCAATCAAGAAACCAATATCGAGATTGAGTTCACCCAACTGCATCCAGTGATACACGGTACCGTTGAAGTAGAAACCATCCATGACCTGTACGAGTACATTGCAAGACAGCACAAAGGCAATCATTACACCCAGAATGGTCACAAACTGGCATGCCCCCTGGCCAATGCGATTACCACCGAGCTTCGTCCCTAAAAGACCAGCAATCGCAGAGCCAAGCAATGGCGCCAGCGGAACGGCGCAGAGAACAGGAAGAGTTAAGGTCAATTGCATTACTAGCCTTTTAAGTGGTCAAGGTCTTCAGCATTGATGGTGTCGACCTTGCGGAAGAGCACAACCAAAATTGCCAAGCCAATCGCCGCTTCCGCAGCAGCCACAGTCAAAATAAAGAATACGAATACCTGACCAGCCATATCGCCCAAGTAATGGGAGAAGGCAACGAAGTTCATGTTCACCGAGAGCAGCATCAACTCGATGCACATTAAGAGCACGATGACGTTCTTACGGTTTAAGAAAATACCAATCACACTCGTCGCAAACAAAATGGCGCCAAGCACTAAGTAGTGAGCCAGAGTGATGTTCATTTCTTTTCCTCTCTAGCATCTTGTTTTGCAGCCATATCGCTATCCATCTTCACCATCCGCATACGATCGGCAGCAACGACATTGACCTGATAGGAGATATCTTGTGACTTGGCATCTTTGCGATTACGCAGTGTTAAAGCAACAGCGGCAATGATGGCCACTAGTAAGATCACACCCGCAACCTCAAAGGCATATACATAATCAACAAAGATCAACATACCCAATGCATGGGTATTGCTCTTACCAAGCTCTTCCAGCATGGGTTGCACTGGGGTTGTCGTACCGATAAAGCTACGAATCAACACAATTGACAGTTCCAAAACAATTACTGCACCCATTAAGAAGGCAATGGGCAAGAACTTTTTGAAGTCTCTGCGTAAATGCTCAATATCGAGGTCCAGCATCATGACCACAAACAAGAAGAGCACCATCACTGCACCAACATAAACGAGGATCAGGGCCAAACTCAAGAACTCAGCCTTGAGGAGCATCCATAAGCCAGAGGCACAGAAGAAAGCCAGCACTAAGAACAAGGCCGCATGAATTGGGTTGCGCGCTGTCACCACACGCACCGCAGAAATCACCAGCAAACCGGCAAAGGCGTAGAAGAACGCTGGGAAGAGGAAAGAGGTATCGAATGTCATATGAATATTTACTCTGTGCGGTTAACGATAAGGCGCATCAGCAGCGCGGTTAGCAGCAATATCTTCTTCATAGCGATCACC
>CAIMXN010000270.1 GCA_903845455.1 uncultured beta proteobacterium
AAGCTTCATCTATTTGCCTACCAATTTTTGCATCGACAATTCGGGCAAACCTTGCATCCCTACCTAGCTCTGCGCTCTCCCATGCTTTGGGGGTGTTATCTATTTTTACTGCTTTACATTTTTTACCGCTTTACATTTCATCACTTTTGTAAAAATGATACTTCTAGCAAGAGAAATTGATTTTGTTATATGTACACATTTTAATAATCGACGTAAGCGCAATTTAACGAAATCGATTAAACCCATAGCAAAAGAGATGGAATTAATAGTGCAATTCTTTTTATATTGCTTTTGATCGCCGGACGCAGATTGAATGTAGGAAGAAAGAGGTTGATGAATAGAAGTTTGGACAAGAATGATTGTCTTGATAGTTTGATGAAAAAACATTCGCAAAAGATTCCTAGGCCTGTGCTAGCCATTAGAAATGGTTGGAGTGAAGAAGCACAGGTCATCGCTAATGATGGCGAAGACTTATTGATTCTTGGAGAATTTCCCAATCTAGAAGATAAAAATCTAGATTGGGAAGACGGTATTGTTACAGCGTAGTTTTAAAACCCAGCAGCCAATCCGTCTCTGCGGTGATCGCTACCAGCGATATAGCCTAAGCTAGTTTCTTCACCTAGCAAGGCAATTGCTTGAGCACTGCCGAAGTCTAGGCTATTAGCCGGCATCACAGTAACATCATGACCAAGACTCTTTAAGCCTTCAACTACTGCAGTTGGCATCGAAGCTTCTACTGTTAATTTGCCTGCATCATCAATACGCCAGCGTGGCGCATCTGAGCATGCTTGGGGATTAAGATATTCATCCACGAAGCGCATCACTACTTGGATGTGCCCTTGCGGCTGCATATTGCCACCCATCACACCAAAAGCCATGACCGGTTTGTTACCTTTAGTCAGGAAGGCGGGGAGGATTGTATGAAAAGGACGTTTACCTGGAGCTACCTGATTAGGATGACCATCCTCCAAATTAAAACTCATGCCACGGTTATGGAATGCAATCCCACCTGGAGCAACAACACCAGATCCAAAGCCTTTAAAGTTAGATTGAATATACGAAATCATCATGCCAGATTCGTCTGCGGCACAAAGATACACCGTGCCACCTGAGTGCGGATCGCCAGCCGCATAAGTGCCAGCCTTTTGATGATTGATCAGTGTTGCACGACTGGCTAAGTATTCTTGATTTAGTAATGCACTGGTTGGCACTTTCATAGTGCTTTTATCAGAGACATAAGCATAAGCATCCGCAAAAGCAATGCGCATCGCTTCAACTTGCAAATGAATACGTGCTGCAGAATTCGCTGGATATTGTTTGGCATTGACAGCTTCTAAAATACCTAATGCCATTTGCGCAACGATGCCAGACCCATTGGGAGGAATCTCATGCAGGGTGTATTGCCCATAATCAAAAGCCAAAGACTCCACCCATTCTGCTTTGTTGGCAGCAAAGTCAGCCATTGTGAAACAGCCACCCGTAGCTTGTGCAAACTCCACCATGCTTTTAGCAAGAGCGCCGGTATAAAAAGACTCGCCTGTGGTGTTAGCAATTTCTCTCAAGGTGTTGGCCTGTGCACGATAACGCCAAATTTCTCCGGCAGCAGGTGACTTGCCATCAATGCAAAAGGATTCTAAAAATCCGGGCTGCTTGCGAAGAATGGGGATTGCCTCGCGCCATTGGCGAGCAATTACAGGTGAAACTGGGAAGCCATTTTCAGCGTAATCAATAGCGCGCTTAAATAATTGTGCAAAAGGGAGTTTGCCAAATTTGTGGGAGAGTTCAACCCACCCTGAAACCACCCCTGGCACAGTGACGGTATTCCAGCCAACCAGGTCCATGGCAGTTTTATCTGCAAAGAACTCCGGCTTCCAAGCGCTGGGGGCGCGACCGGAGGCATTTAAGCCATGGAGTTTCTTGCCATCCCAGATCAGCGCAAAGCCATCACCGCCAATGCCATTCATCGTGGGCTCAACAACTGTTAGCGTAATAGCAGTAGCCAAAGCAGCATCAACCGCATTGCCACCATTTTGGAGTGCTTCAATACCCGCTTGGGTTGCTAGTGGTTGTGAGCTTGCTACGGCATTTCTAGCTAATACCGGCGCGCGACCGCCACCATAGGGAGGTGAAATAAGCATCAAGATACTCTTCTTCTTAGATTGAACTGACTAAACAATGGCATGAGTGCGTTAGTCAACTTTAACATTGGCTGACTTCACTATTTTTTCCCATTTACTATGTTCGGCTGTTGTGATCTCGGCTAGGCGGTCAGCATTCTCAAACTGAGGATGAATACCCTGGTTACCCATACGGGTCTTAAAGTCAGGATTAGTCAAAATCTTCCGAATTTCTCGCTCCAGACGGGCTACAACATAAGGAGGCGTTCCCTTAGGCACATAAACCGCATAGAGATTTTCAACATCAAAGGCTTTCATTCCATCTTGTCCAAGGGTTGGAACATTGGGCATGAGAGGTGAGCGCTCGGAAGCAGCAATCGCAATCGGACGAAGCTTACCACTCTGAATATGGGGCAGTGAGGCTGTCACACTATCAAACATCATTAAAGTATTACCAGCAATCAAGTCAGGTAAAGCAAAGCTACTGCCCTTGTAAGGGATATGGGTTCCAGTGGCGCCAATGCGTTGCAAGAACAGGGTGGACTCTAGATGAGAGAGACTGCCGTTACCTTGCGAGGCGTAATTGAAGTTGCCCTTTTTAGATTTAATGAAAGCAATCAATTCTGTTAAGTTTTTAGCCGGAACAGTCGGATTCACGACGATGAGATGGGGAATAGAGCCAAGTTGTGCGACGGGTGTAAAGTCTTTGCGTAAATCTGCTGGCGGATTGGTAAAGAGGGCTTGTGAAATTGTTTGATTGGTGAGGGCGCTAATGTGAATGGTATAGCCATCTGGGGCTGCTTTAGCCGCCGCTTGAAGACCAATCATGCCACCAGCACCAGGTTTGTTTTCAATAATGATTGATTGACCAAGGGCTTCGCCAAGGGGTGCAGAGACCGCACGGGCAAATATATCGGTTGAGCCACCAGCTGGAAATGTCAAAATTGCCACGATTGGTTTTTTAGGCCAATCAACATCAGCGGCAAATGTAGGACTGTAAAAGATTGCTGTTAATGAAAAGCCTAGCAGTAAGTTGCTAGTTAAACGACTCAATTGCTGCCTCAAAGTATTCATTTTGATATCCAAATAGTGATGGGTAATATAGTATTAGAAAAACAAACAAAAAAACGAGATACCCATGAGCGCAACGTTAAAGACTCCAGCTTCGATCGATATGTCAGCTTATTGGCTGCCATATACCCCAAATCGTTACTTTCACCAACACCCCAAGGTAATGCAGTCCGCTAAAGGAGCTTACTACTACGACGATCATGGTCGCAAGTTATTTGATGGCCTTTCTGGGCTTTGGTGCTCGCCATTGGGG
>CAIMXN010000271.1 GCA_903845455.1 uncultured beta proteobacterium
ACGGCCACCCTGGAAACGAGCTGGCAGACTTGCTGGCAAACCGTGGGGTCGAAGAGTTCCTGCCTTAGGCGCCCAGACTCGTTTTTGATAGGCTTATGAGAGAATGTGCCGATAGGCGGAGATGCTGTAAATTCTGCTAAATCCATATAAATCAAAGAAAAAATACCGAGACCGTGTCAAAAATTGAAACTTTAGCCAATCAGCTACTAAGCAAGTTATTCACACTGAAAAACTGGGTCATGGCTCGGCTTTGCACTCTGTGGCAAAAATACTCGCCCCAACTAAAACAATTGGATTTCGCCAAGGTGAAGTCATTTGTCCTGAAATATAAATGGCGCATTCTGGCAATCCTCATTGCGCTCTATGCCCTTTCCAAGGCGTATGACTATTTCTTCCCGGCAACTGACAAAGCGGGTGGTCCAATCACGGTGACTACAGTGGTGGTTGAGAAAAAAAACGTTCCACTGATTATGGAAGCAACTGGCACGATCGTTTCCAACAGTATTGTTGACATTCGCCCGATGGTGACCAATACCGTAGCGAAGATCAATATCAAGGATGGCCAAGAAGTGAAGGCAGGTGACCTGCTATTTACCCTAGATGACCGCAACGACAAAGCCAACTACGAAAAACTCAAAGCGCTAGCAGATGATGCGCAAAAACAATATCTGCGTGCAAAAGAGTTAGTGGAAAAGAATTTCATCTCCAAAGCAGGTCTTGAGACATCGATGGCGAATGCCAAGTCTGCACAAGCAGCAGCGCGTGCTGCTGAGGTTCAACTTTCATTCGATTACATCCGCTCACCAATTAGTGGTCGTGCTGGCATCATTAACGTCTTTCCGGGCTCTTTAGTCCAAGCCAGTAATGTGGTTACCACGGCAACCAGCTCTACCGCTACTTCTAGCGTTGGATCGATGGTGACCATTACTCAACTAAACCCCATTAATGTTCAATTCGTTATTCCTGAAAAAGATATCCCCACCCTCCTTGAGAATCAACTCGATGGTGAAGCGCTTAAAGTAAAAGTTACCGTTGGAGATTCGAGCAAAAAGACATATGAAGGCACAGTATTAGTAATTGATAACCAAGTGGATCCATCAATTGCAGCAGTCCGAGTAAAGGCCCAGATTCTTAATGATGCGATGACACTACTTCCAGGTCAGTTTGCACGTGTATCACTGGTAGCAAGTGATCTCAAAGATGCGCTAACGGTTCCATCACAAGCTGTGGTGATTAACCCTCGTGGTAAGTTTGTCTACACCCTCGATAAGGATGGTAAAGCCAGTTCGGTACCAATCAAGGTTGTCTATGAATACCAAGGCTCATCCGTGATCACTGGCATTCAGGCTGGCGACAAAGTGGTCGTTGAAGGCAAACAAAATTTACGCCCTGGTAGCAAAACGCGTGAAGCAAAATCTACTGCGGCACCTGTAGCAGTTGAAGCTAAGCCGGAAGCCGGCGCCCCAGTACCTGCAGCGTCGACTACTACGCCATTAGCAACCCCTACTGCTACAGATAAAAAATGACGCTATCCGAGTTATGTATTCGCCGTCCCGTAATGACGGTGTTGCTCTCCATAGCAACAGTGGCCGCTGGTACGGTTGCCTACCTGAAGATTCCAGTAGCCGCACTACCAAGCTTTAACTCGCCGATTATTTCTGTCAGCGCTTCACTGCCTGGCGCATCTCCTGAAAACATGGCTGCCTCTGTTGCATTGCCATTAGAAAAAGAATTCTCAACCATTGACGGCATTAACGTCATTAGTTCAACAAACTTTTTAGGCAGCACCAGCATCACCCTAGAGTTCAATAATGATCGCGATATTGATAAGGCAGCGGTAGACGTTCAAGCAGCGCTATTGAGGGCGCAAAAGCGTCTGCCGATTGAAATGACGATCCCTCCGTCCTATCGCAAAGTAAATCCTGCAGATACTCCAGTACTAGTGGTGCGCATGAGCTCACCTTCTGTGAACTTATCAGACTTAAATGCATTTGCCGAGAATCTCCTCTCGCCCAATATCTCTACCATTAGTGGTGTTGCTCAAGTATTGGTTTATGGGGCAAAGCGTTATGCCGTTCGTGTACGAGTTCATCCAGATGCTCTTGCAAACCGCAATCTCACAATGGATGATGTGGCAGTTGCCATTAACAAATCGAATGCCAATAGCCCTGTTGGCGTACTTGATGGCCCCCGTCAAGCTATTACCATTTATGCTAACCCACAACTAGTGAAAGCAGAAGAATTTGGCAACCTAATCATCAGTCAAAAAAATGGTTTGCCAATTTATCTGAAAGACATTGCTGAGGTAAGTGAGAGTTACGAGGACGTCAAGACTTTAGCAAGTGCAAATGGGGAGCGCTCTATTGCAATTGCAATTTTGCGTCAACCTAGCGCCAATACTGTCGAGGTCGTTAAATCGGTCAAGCAATTACTACCGCAACTGCAAAAGCAAATGCCTGAGTCCGTCAAGTTACAGCTTTTAAACGACCGTTCTTTGTCTATTATTGAAGCAATCCATGATGTGAATGTGACCCTAGGCCTGACAGTATTACTAGTGATCTTAGTTATTTTCCTTTTCTTGAAACACGTTTCTGCTACGGTAATCCCATCGGTTAGTTTGCCAATCTCTTTGATTGGCGCATTCTTCCTGCTGTACTTCTTAGGCTATAGCCTAGATAACATCTCACTTCTTGGCATTACTCTGGCAGTAGGCTTGGTGGTGGATGATGCCATTGTTGTACTTGAAAACATCATGCGCTATGTTGAAGAAGGCATGGATCCACTCAAGGCCTCATTAAAAGGCAGTAAAGAAGTTGGCTTCACCATCATCTCTATTTCAATTTCTTTGGTTGCCGTCTTTATTCCGCTCTTTTTTATGGCAGGTCCAATCGGCCTCCTCTTTAGAGAATTTGCCGTAGTAGTGTCACTTTCCATCTTGGTATCAGCAGTTGTCTCCCTCACTGTGGTTCCAATGTTGTGTAGTCGATTTTTGCCAAAACCTGGACAGCACGCCAAAGAGTACGCCATTAATAAAAAGTTTGATCGCTTTTTTAATTGGATGCTCAAAACTTATATTCACTATCTAGATTTAGCGCTACACAATCGTAAAAAAGTATTATGGGGTGCCATTGCTAGTTTCTTTATTACGATTATTTTATTTGTAAGTAGTCCTAAAGGCTTCTTTCCTGAAGAAGATATTGGGCAAATTTTGGCAACGACTGAAGCTTCTGAAGATATCTCCTTCAGAGCGATGCTCGCATTACAGGATCAAGCAGCTGAGTTGGTCAATAAAGACCCCAATGTTGCTAGCTCCATCTCTGTAGTTGGTGGTGGTGCCAGCTCGGGAACTAATACTGGTCGTATCTTTATTATTCTTAAAAATAAATCTGACCGGCAAAAGATGGCTTTGGTCATGGAAGGCCTTCGTACCAAATTTAAAGAACTACCAGGTCTTCAGGTTTACATGCGCCCCGTTCAAAACCTTCAACTCGGCGGTAAAAGCAGTAAAAGTCGCTATCAATTTATTTTGCAAAGCGTTGGCTTTGAAGGCGTAAATGAATGGGCAGATAAGCTCATGCAAAAGTTGCGTGCTGATCCGATGTTCCGCGATGTTACGAGCGACTCTCAGCTAAAAGGCTTAAACGTCAAGATTGATATTAATCGTGAGAAAGCGGCTAGCGCTGGCGTTTCAATTGCAGATATTCGTACTGCGCTCTACACCGCTTATGGTGAAAAGCAAGTATCTACCATCTACACTCCAGTAAATACTTACTACGTCATTTTGGAAGCCTCCGAGGATGATCGTCAGTTCGAGGCTGACTTAAACAAAATTTTTGTACGCGGACGTGCTACCGATAAACTAATCCCCCTTTCCAGTCTTGCAACCTTCATACGAACCATTGGTCCGACTGCAGTGAACCACCAGGGACAAATTCCGGCGGTTACCTTGTCGTTTAACCTGGCACCAGACATTTTCCTAGGGGATGCAACCAAAAAAATTGAGGCGTACACCAAGGCAATTGATCTGCCGCCATCTATCATTACTAGCTACGGTGGCGATGCTGCAGTCTTTAAGAGCAATCAATCCGGTCAGTTGATTTTGATCTTTGCTGCTCTAGGCGTGATCTATATCTTGCTCGGGGTGCTTTATGAAAGTTATATCCATCCGCTCACTATTTTGGCGGGCTTGCCATCGGCTGCTATTGGGGCGATTCTGTCCCTACGTCTATTTGGCTTTGAATTAACTATTGTTGCTTCAATTGGTATCTTGCTCTTAATTGGTATCGTCAAGAAGAATGCGATTTTGATGATTGACTTTGCTCTGGATGCCCAACGCAACCAGGGTATGACTCCTGAAAAAGCGATTCGCGAAGCTTGTATTTTGCGTTTCCGTCCGATCATGATGACTACCTTTGCTGCCTTAATGGGCGCACTACCGATTGCCTTTGGTATTGGTGCTGGTGCCGAGTTGCGTCAACCACTCGGTATCAGTGTTGCTGGTGGCTTAATCTTCTCGCAGTTTGTAACACTGATTGTCACCCCTGTAATTTATCTCTATCTTGATAAGTATGCGGGTAATGGTCCAATGGATATCCCTGCTGCTGTGCTTGAGGGAACCTAATGCGTCAAGTCATTCTAGATACGGAAACGACTGGTTTAAATCCAGCTACTGGCGATCGCATTATTGAAATCGGTTGTATAGAAATGGTGGGTCGTCGCCTTACGGATCGAACCTTTCATTACTATATCAATCCAGAACGCGATATCGATGCAGGTGCATTTGCTGTTCATGGTTTATCTCGTGAATTTTTATCTGACAAACCCATCTTCGCTAACATTGTTGAAGAACTCATTGAGTTTGTTGATGGCGCAGAAATCATTATTCATAATGCAGCCTTTGACTTAGGCTTCCTCGATAATGAATTTACTTTACTAAAGCGCCCTCCTTTTAGAGATCTTGCTACAAAGATCACCGATACCCTACTCGATGCACGCCAGATGTTCCCAGGCAAACGTAATTCTTTAGATGCGCTGTGCGATCGCTTTGCGATTAGTAATCAACATCGCACTTTGCACGGCGCTTTATTAGATGCGCAACTATTGGCTGAAGTCTATCTCTCTATGACTAGAGGTCAAGAAGACCTCACGATTGATTTGGTGGACTACACCGTGAATACAGACTCTCTGGGGCAAACCAAAGCCTTGCCCAGCAATCTCAAGCTCTTAAAGGCCAATACTGAAGAGTGTGAGATTCATGAAAAGATTGTGGCCGATATTGCTAAGGCCAGTAAGAAGGACTCCGTATGGAGCCTAGAAAATCAAGTGACTAGTTAGAGCCCTCTTTCAAAAGGCTTTCATATAAGCCTTCCAAATCTTTTACGTATTGCTTGGTATTAAATAAAGGCGTTTGGTAGCGATTTTTTTCTAAGCGCTCTTTAAGCTGTGTTAATTGTTCTGGGTGTTGGGCTAATTCAAGCGCTTTAGCCGTATATTCCTCAGCAGAATGCACAATTAGCTCTGGCAGTCCTAGTGCGCTTATCTGACTTGCTGCCACCCTACCCGCAAACGTGTGTCCCAAAATCGTCAGAACAGGTACACCAGCCCATAGAGCATCCGCAGCAGTTGCATGGGCATTGTAGTTAGGGGTGTCTAAAAATAAATCAGCTAAACGCAAGCGACTTAAGTGATCTACTCTTGCTGGCACGCGAGTTGCAAAGACCAATCTAGAGGAATCTACACCGCGCGCTTGCGCTTCTCTTTGGAGATTCTCCATGGCTTTACTTGAGGCTTTAGAGAGCCACAAGACACTACCGGGAACTTGCTTTAATAAATCCATCCAGATACTAAAAATCGGGGGGTTAATTTTGTAGGCGTTATTAAAACAAGCAAAGATAAAACCTGTATCCGGTAAGCCTTGACTTGAACGTGTTGGTAAATCACCAAACTGCTCAGGTGCAATGCTCGTATCTACTGGGAAAAAGGAATGCGGCAAATAGGCAATCTTCTCTGTGTAATGAATATGATGTTCTGATGGGATGGCCACTGCATCTGCAATCAAATAGTCATAGAAATCTGCACCTGAAGTGCCGGCATAACCTAGATAATTCACTTGAATCGGGGCAATCTTTCTGGCAAATAAACCAGTTCTTGCTCCAGCGGTATGTCCATTAAGATCAATGGCAATATCAAGTTTTTGCTCAACTATTAATTCTTGTGCTGCTGGGTCATTTAAACCAAACAAGTTAAATGTTTTATCAAATAAATCTACTAATCGACCTTCAACTGCATCCCCACTTTTCTGATTCAGAAAAAATCCATAGACCTCAAAACGATGATGATCATGTAGGCGAATTAAATTCTCCACCAAAATCCCAACTGGATGATCTTTAAAGTCCGAAGAAAAATAGCCAATACGAATTTTTTCGTTTGAGCTATTTTTTTCAAAAGGAATTATTTTAGAATTAATCGCTAGGTAGCGATCAGCTATAAAAATTTTGGCGCTGTGTTTTTGTAACTCAAGTGATGCTGGAGTTTGCAGCAAAGTAAAAGGAAGGCATGCAACTTGATGATTAGCAACCAAGTCCAACATATGTGCAACGGTTGGATGGTCGTCATCCCAGATACAGGAGGTCAATTTTGCTGCTAAAAACTGCCCAACTAGATAAGGATGGGCGGGTTTAAGTGAGAAAGCTTTTTGATAACTCTCGTAAGCCTCTTCCCCACGCTTAAGCTCAAGCAATGCATTGCCACGGTTAGACCACGCTTCACCGTAATTGGGGTCTAAAGCTAAAGCTCTTTCGTGCGCCATCAGGGCATCCTCAAAACGCCCTAGATCAAAGAACGCATTACCGCAATTAGTCCAAGTCTCAGGATAATTCGGATTTAGTTGCAAGGCCTTTTCATAGCTAGCGACAGCTTCGCTTGCAAAACTCAACTCAGTTAATAAATTTCCGCGGTTGGACCAAGCTAAAAAATAAGTAGGTTCTAACTCTAGAGCCCGCTCATAGCAGGTCGATGCTTTATCATATTGCTTTAGTTTTGCGTAAGCAGTCCCCATATCCGTTAATATTTGGGGATTTTTTGGAGTTAAGCGATTGAGCTTCTCAAGACTTTGAATTGCTTCAGTAAATAAACTTGCGCCATGCTGCGCTTTAGCTAAATTAGCGAGAAGTTCACGATTTTTTGGATCTAACTGTGCAGCCTTTGAGAGTGGTATTACAGCCTGCGCATTACGATTCCCCATGGCCATAGCTAGGCCTTGTACTTGGAGGGCAGCTAAGTCTTTGGGGTTGATACGAAGGATGGCTTGAGCCATTCGCTCCGCAGACTCAATGCGTTGAGTCTGAAAGTCCAGCAACATCTGCTGGACTAAGATTGCATATGGCTGCGCCATCTCAAAAATTACTAAGGAGTATTAGATTGCTTCAGCAATGGCTTTGCCAAGATCATCCGTCTTAGCCTTACCACCAACATCAGGTGTCAATGGAGCATGCCCTGGACCGGCGGCAAGGGTTTTCTCAATTGCCGTAAACATGGCCTTGCCAGCCTCTGGATAACCTAAGTGATCCAACATCATCGAGCCACTCCAGATTTGACCAATGGGGTTGGCAATCATCTTGCCGTAGATATCTGGCGCA
>CAIMXN010000272.1 GCA_903845455.1 uncultured beta proteobacterium
GACTTGGCTTACCGCGATCTTTTTGCTACCAAAGATGAGGGTATTTATCGCTGGATACCGGATCCTGTAAGCGCGAAGCTCTTGCAGCTTATTGTGAAATCCAATTCTTTTCCAGCCTTAAAGATAGATTTATTTAAATCCTATCTCCAGCCTTTTTTTAATCGCTTGCGTGAGCAGCTGGGGAATGAACAAGCAAGACAAGAGTCCAAAAAAGTAACCATTAAAAGTCACCAGATCATTCAAGAAATACAAGATATACGAGCTGCACTCGATTTCTTTTCCAGCAAGACCAGGTTAATTAAAAGCAGTCGCGCGTTCCAACGACGTACCTTGCCTGCTTTTCTTTGGCATTATTTAGAAGGGGATTATGAGACCCACGATATCCCATCACGTAACTTAGAGCGCTTGGGAGCGATTTCTATTGCCAAAGACAGCGCGCGAGAATTAACGTCAAAAGAATCGAAAAAATCCCGTCAAGCTGATGGTGGAACTACCAAGAATGGGGGCATCGAGCCCGCCTCATTAGAAGATATCGCAGACCTAGCGTCGCAGCAAGAGATAGATAAAGAATTTGAAGAGCAGAACATTTCTGCCACTGCCCCTCGAATTCGATGGGTGAACGATTGCATTCATATACTAGATACCTATCGGCAGACTCAGAAACCTAAAAAATCTAAGAGTGCCAATCAGCCCAAGGACTCATCAAGTGAAGATCTAATAAATTGTCAACAGCAGTTGGCAGACTTGCGTGCGCAATCAGGTCTTGAAGATGCAACCATTATTGAAGTCCTAACAAATTGGATCAGCTGGTCAATTGAGCAACATCCCCCTTATGTAGTGCAAGATGAGGCACGTTTGCTCTGTCCGCTATTAATTGTTCAGTATGGGCTCTTTAGTGATTTTTTTGATATGGATGCGCAAGAGCGTGCCGAAGAGTTTGATATTTTAGAGACTGAGTCAGGCTATGGATTTGAGGATTGCAAAATTGTGCGCTCAGCCTGGAAACATCTTCACCAGCACTTAATTAGCGCTGGAAAAATTCTGACCAATCAGTATCGGGGGCCCGGATCCAGTGTAGATGCACAGTTTATTTCTCAAACTGAATTTGAGCTAATCCGATTTCAACTCTGTTACACCGGATCATCACCCGATAAACCAACACCCACTTTACGAAATATCTGCTTACTTGTCATCACCTTAGCGTACCGACTGGGATTACGGCGATCTGAGGTCATTTTGCTTGCCACTGAACATGTGAGTATTTTTGATGAAAAGATTGATATGCTCTCCGTACAATGGTGGAGTCAGCGACGACTCAAATCCCCATCATCCACGCGCACTATTCCGCTACTTGGGCTTCTAGATGAGCGGGAAGGTTTGTGGCTAGAATTAATGCTCGCCGCTAGGCAAAATGGATTATGGCCTAGCGAAGACATCATTAATCTGAGTAATGTCGAACTAAAAAAATTAATTACCCATTACCGCAGAATTAAAACTAATGAGGTGGATAGCGGGCGTTATCTATTCATTAACCCAGCAGAGGGTTCAGTTGAAAACTCAGTAGAAAATATTGTGTCTCAAATCCATGAGGCCATCCGAGCAGTGACGGCGCAAGATAAGCAATTGCGCTTTCATCACTTACGTCACTCCTGCGCAAGCAATTGCCTCATATTCTTATTGGCTAATCGCCTACCCCATTCTCAGCGCTTCATTCTTGATCTGCTGTATGGTAATCCCGAGGCAAGACGAAGGCTAGACTGCATGGCAAAAACAGGGTTACAAGTTAACAATTATTTTGACCCAGACCTGCAGATCAAGATCTTAAGTGAACGATCAGAGAAGATTCGTAAATATCTACTCAATGATCCAAGAGCCTCAATCTCTGAAGTCTATGCTGTTTCCCGTCTACTGGGCCATTCCTCACCAATCACTACCTTAAAAAGCTATATGCATCTTGTGCATGTTCTCTTAGGCGCCTTTGTGCATGAGCGTTTTATTGACCTGCCAATACCACTACGCTCTGCAATCTATCCCTATGGGCCGCAATATCTGGAAACCCTGATTGAGCAAACAGATCTAAAAAGTGCCATTTCAGCCTCAACCGCACCTATTACTTTATTAGAAATTAAAAAGACAGGAAAGCATAACGCCTCTACAGAAGAGCTCACACTGCTTGAGATTGTTGATAAACATCAGACCGAAGGACTGCTGCTGATACTAGAATTACTACAAACTCGCTTTTCTAAGGCGACGGCCAATCCAAAGCGCTACTTTGAAAAAGCAGCCATTGCTGGTATTTCAAAGTTGCTAGCAAGCAAACTTGCCGACCAATTTGAGACCGTGATGGACATGTATCTCAAGGCAAAAAAAGGGAGGACCAATACACCGCTACCTTTGGATTTTGAAGATAACGAAATGGCGATGTTCAAAACTCCACTATTGGAGCAGCAAGCATTGGAATGGTCGAGGATCTTAATCCGCTGGTACCAAGATCACCCTAAAATTGCTCGTGAATTATTAACCCATTATGTGGGGCAAGCCAGTAGAAGTAAGCCCAATTTGATTCGACTTGCTCCGATTGAATTAAGCGCGACTCAAATACAAAAACAACCCCCTAAGAATGCAGGCTCTCAAGAGAGTAATCCAACAGCGGATCTTCGGCGATATCGACGTAACTATAAAGATCTAATGGATCTATTGGGGATTGGATGGAAATTTGATGGGGATACCATCCGACCCAATATATCAAACGATGTTGCTGATCAGCTCATCGACAAAAATGGGGTTTGGGGCGTCTTGCGGAAGCTGCTATTTTTAATGGCGGCTGTCACACCAAACGAAGCGCACCAAAACTAGCCTTTATCTAATTGCGCCCGCATTCCAAAGGACAAGCCTTTCTCGACTTAGTTAATGATTTGTAATGATGCGGGGAATACGCCCATTATTCCCCGCATGTATTACGGAGAATAATGAACTGCGTTTTCCTTATCCTTATTGTCGCTAGATAGCTCTCATTCCCCTGAAATATCCGTTAAATGTCGTTTTATAGCTAAGATAGTGCCCATATTGTCGTAATACAGCTATTTGCTGCAAATTAGGCGCACTCAATAGATATTTTAATACCCAATAGGTATCTATTGAATATTAAATAGATACCTATTAAAATGGAAACATGGTGAATAAAAGGTACTTAATATGACTAAAGAAGTGCAAATGTCGATCAAAATGGAAAGTCAACTTCGCGATGAATTTATGGCGGTCGCTTCTGGGCGCCATCGCCCTGCCGCCCAAATTATCAGAGACCTTATGCGCCTGTACATCGCCCAAAGCGAAGTACCTAATGCATTAACCGCCAAGACCATCACCCAAAGCCGCAAAGGTGAAGACGTATTTACTGCAATAAGTGCGTCCAAACTATTTGAGCAATTGGGTATTTAGTGCGGCTTGCTAGTTATACGGGACAATTCAAGCGAGATGTGAAGTTGGTACAAAAGCGCGGTAAAGATATGGGCAAGCTCAAAACCATAATCGAGCTTTTGCTAAACAATCAAACACTCCCACGGGAACTGAATGATCATCCCCTCAAAGGCGACTGGAAGCCCAATCGTGACCTTCATATTGAGCCAGACTGGATCTTAATCTATACCCCATTAGAAAACGAGGTTCGCTTTGAACGGACCGGTACACATTCTGATCTATTTACAAAATAAATACTCAAAATATTTTTGCCCACCAATTGCCTTTTGAAATTTTTTAAAAGACATTGCAAACTCTACGAGGTCACTGCAGAACACTTTTGCATGAATACAACATTTAATTAATTGGAAAAAATAATTTTTTCCAATTTTTAACTCATTAAATTACTTACAAATAGGTAGCGACCAATCTTGTCGGGAATTCAACAGAAATTCCATCTAGATATTAACCATATTGAGTCAGAGTTTGACATATTATTTTTAAACGTAAAAAATTAACGTAATAAAAGTCAAGCATTTTTTCATCTCGAAATTAATACTAAGATTCGCTTAGCATTTAGCACCAATCCATATGAATAATTGGCTTGCTGTCTATTTACATTCTGGGATAGCATAAACTTTTATCACCATCAGAATGTATTCGTGAGTACAGCACCACCATACGATCCTCAAATTACTCGAAAGACGATGCAATCCTCATCAGAAGGTACATCTTTAGTTGCTGTCACCCTATTACTGACCAGTTTTAGTATTGCCAGTCTCACAATACCGCCTAAAACTATCATTAAATAAGACTGCATGACTAAATTTCTATTAAGGTCTGATCACTCGCTTATCAAAAATAGCTCTCTCTCAGAGGGGAAAAATTTAATTATTGCAGGCTTAAAAAAAGCAGTTAAAGAACTTCAAAAAGAGCTCGGAACTCGCGAGATAAAAGTAGGCGACATCAATAAGCGCTACACAACTTTTCAGTCATATATGGATGATTTCTTTGAGACTCACTATCCCGATGTTACTAGTGATGATAAATTCTTTCTTAGAAAAGAATTTTATGCACAGTCCGGAGTTACGGATGGTAAGCCTATCAAATACACACCCATGAGTTTTGAAGAAATTCTTGATTATTTGAGAGTGAAGGGGATTAAAAGAAGGCGTGAAATACCGTCAAAGCTGTACCAACACATTCTCGATCAAAAATGGATGGCAAAACTTCTATCGGTTTACCCCCTCAAAGGTGTCATGCTTAGCAAGGGCGGCCATTTTTGCAGATCAAGTTATGAATTAATCATTGCGAATTTATTGTGCGAATTATTTCCTAAAGACATTGTGAGGGCACAATTTAAGTACCCGTTTGACCCATTATTAAATGAAAAAGGTCAATCGCTGACTTGCGACTTTGCAATCAAAATTGATAAAATCACTCACTTTATAGAGGTATGGATGTATCGCCCTGCTGGGCCTAAGACCTGGATCAATGGACTGGGTGCTGCACGCAAGTCATATTTACAAAAACGTCAGAGAAAAGCCCTTCTGATTCGGAGGAATAAGAATATCAAACTCACTTCAGTTGATGTGAGTGCTTCCATGGGTAATTCAAAAAGTCCAGAGCGATTTTTCAAAGATTCTTTAAAAATACTCAGTGACACATTTGGTTTGGATATAAACAATCCTAATATACAAAAAATTACATGCAAAATTTGCCAAGAAAATTATGCGCCAAAAGATTCTGAAGCATTAGATCAGGCGGATACCTTATTGTTGGCTGCATCAAAAGCTATAAATACCTCTAAAGAAAAATTAGATCAGGTTCGAGTGTTAATGGAATCTGGGAAGTCTGGCAAAGAATCACTCGAAAAAATTGGCTTAAAAGGAGATGCCCTCTCTGGATTATGTCGACTTTACAAACAAGGTAGCTGGCAAGTAAAACTGCCATGGCCAACGAGGCATTCAAAAATATTCAATGATCGCCAAGAGGGCTTAGGATTTAGCCAACTTTCATTCGCCAAGGCTATCACTCATGTACTTAATACATCACAGAAATATTTCAGTCAATTCTCCAAGTATCCGGATTGGGTTCTCAGGAACATAAGAAACAATGTTGCAATTGGTGCCATGGGTATATTTGGGGCGTCTTTTAGGACGCCAAAACCAAGAAAGCCTGGCGAAAAAATAAAACCTTCTAATTACGCCTATTTAGTATGCCAATCAATCAGTAAAACTTATCTAATTAATCCAGTAACAGTTGGCCAACAAACACATCTTGAAAACATAGTAGATGATGTCAAGAAATTTCTTGTTAAGCTGGTTGAGCAACTAGACGGCGTATTGATTTTGAATTTTGCTACTGTACGTTCCATAGAAATTATGCAAAACCGCTTTCTCTTACAGAATCCTAGCGATTTAGAGTTAAAGAAATTAAGTCAAGATGTTGCCCTTAGGATTTTAAGAAAATATTGCGATAAAGATTTCTAACTTCTTCCCTTAAATTTGACATGCTCGCTAACACCACGCAGTAAGCCTACTAGCTTTAGACCGCTGCCATTAAAGGCTTCATTGCCATAGGAGCAATTGCAGGATTACGCTTAAATCGCTGCTCAACTTCCCATAAATCAACGGCCTCTTGCATATGTAACCAGCTCTCTGGGGTGCCACCAATCACTTTCGAAATCCTTACGGCCATCTCGGCACTAATACCTCTTTTTTCATGCAGTATCTCTGAAACAGTTAAACGACTAACACCCAAATGATTTGCAAAAGCCGCTTGAGTAATATCGAGCTCAGGCAAAACATCCTCGCGCAATATAGCGCCCGGATGGGTTGGTCTACGGCTTGGGTTTCTCAAACTTCTCATGGTTTTCTTCATTAGTGATAATCCTCCAAATCAACTTCGATTGCGCTATCGCCATCAAACTTAAAAGTCATTTGCCAGTTACCAGATACGGTAACGGAGTAAACACCTTTGCGCTTACCTTTTAATTCATGAAACTTAAACCCGGTCAAATACTAAGCATAAGATGCGCCCCCTCGGTCCAAAATAGCGATTGGGTGTCCCGTAGCCAGGCATCGCCTAGCTTAGGCTCAATAAGTAGAGGGCTGTTAATTCTTTTGCATTACCCCCTTAAGGACTAGCTTAACTTTACCTTAGGCTGCTCTGGTTCAAGCGAGTCCTGGATAGAGCACCCAAAATACTGACAAAGGATATCCAATACGAAGACGTCTCCCCCAACAGTCATGGCGCTAGACTGAATTACCAACTGCGCAGCTTCAGGAATGGTCATGAAATAACGCATCACTTCAGTATGTGTCAGGGTGATGGGGTCGCCTGCCGCAATCTGAGCTCTAAAAAGAGGCGCCACAGACCCTGCCTTAAGGGGGGGATATCCCCAGAAATAGCACTTTTGCAAGGGCATGACCAACGAGTCGTTGCCAACATATTCATTAAATTTGCAAGAGAATAGTTCAATGACTAGTGTTTTTTGAAAAATAACCTATGGCTATTCATCCTGTACTGAAGCGTGATGATCGCCCAATATCACACAATTATGTTTCTCATTATTGACAATTAAGTAATTATGTATATAATGAGATACATAATGCCAGCAAAACCAAACCACCTTACTCAAGCAACGGCAGACAAACTACTCGCCTTAGGCGGGCAGATTCGCGCTCACCGCAAAGCACTTAATATTAGTGCAACTACCGCTGCGCAAGCCGCTGGAATGTCGCGTATTACCTTGCATAGGATCGAGTCTGGCGAGCCCTCAGTAACCATGGGTGCCTACTTCAATGCCATGATGGCATTGGGGATTGAATTCGGAATGATTCTCCCATCACACCCTGAGCCTGCAAAACCACAACACGATGATCATCGTGGCTGGATTCCTGCGCGCATACGACTAGCTGATTACCCGCAGCTCAAACAGCTTGCTTGGCAAGTGCATGGCACGGATGAGCTAACGCCTACCGAAGCACTAGGAATTTACGATCGCAATTGGCGCCATATTGATGAGAGCTTATTAACCGTACACGAGAAACAATTGGTCGAAGCATTGCATTTAGCACTGGGGGAGCAATATGCAAAACTTTAAACGCCCTCACCATCAGAAAATTTCTCAAGTGCTTCAAGTTCTCAATGGGGCGCTCCTAAAAGAGCATGAGTGTTACTTTGCGGGAGGTACGGCAATAGCACTTCGATATGGGGAATATCGAGAGTCCGTTGATATCGATTTTTTGATATCTAATCTTGATCAGTATCGCACCTTACGAGAACTACTCACCAGCCCAGCAGGAATTTCTGCGATCGTTCGCGCAGATGCAAATCCCCTGGAACAAATCGGGGACATCCGTGCCGACCAGTACGGCATTCGAACAAAAGTACAGATAGGCGACAGCACAGTCAAATTTGAAATTGTTCTAGAAGGGCGAATCGTATTAGCAATTCCCGGGGCTAAAGATGAAATATGCGGAATTACTACCTTGTGCCCTTTGGATATGGTAACCAGTAAATTGCTCGCTAATGCAGATCGCTGGAGAGACGATGGGGTATTTAGTCGAGACATTATCGATCTGGCAATGATGAATCCGTCACTCCCATTGCTAAGGGATGCGATAGTCAAAGCCGAAAAGCCTTATGGACAATCCATACTTCAGTCACTTGAAAAATCGATTAACCGCCTGCAAGACCACGATAACGGCTGGTTAGATCGCTGCATGATGGTGATGGATGTGAATGTGCCTAAAGCCACTGTTTGGAAACAACTCAACAACTTACTTAGAGTGCTGCCCAAGCGAGTCCCATCTTAGCTGATTGAGTTGCACCCCAAATCAACATTCATTGGAGCGCCTGAGAAAACCTATGGGATGCTAATGCCGCATAGCGAGCGTAGTTTAAGTTGCTAGGCAAAAGTCTGCTGGCCTGACAAACCGGCCTTAAAGAAGCGGCCCATCAAATGTCCTGTCACAAAGATAAGTTCATCAAAAAAATAATTTGAAGAATTGGCACAAAAAAACCCATCTCGAGCACAGGCGTCCGAAAGCTAGACTTTCATTGACGGCATGCTTTTCAATAGCTCCTCTGCAAATCGTCGGAGCATCCTAAAGTGATTATTTACCATTGGCTCTGAGACTGTTGTACCGTCATGCTGAACCCGCGTCCTAATCCAAAACCCTTCCTGCGCTGCACGCAAATCATCATCCGGCTCACCTACATGAGCGCCTCCATCTTTGTTTGCAGCAGCTAAAACAATCTGCTTCCTAGATAAAAGCCTTCCATTACGAATAAAAACTAGCTCATTCCACCAATCAGCCCCTGAAATAGTGGGAGCGCCTTCTTGTATCGGGTCATACTCCCAGCTCTCACCAATTGTTACTCCGCCCATAAGTTCTCCAAAATCAATTTCATATACTGATTCGATTGGAACAGATTTTGCAGTCGTAACTATCTGTATAGCGTCTTTATTTCCAAGCTGTTGAAAAAGTGAAATGCTGTACTTGGTGTCATGAAAAAGCACTCTCACAGCTACGGCAATACGCAAGGCCTCTTCTTTGCAACCTTCGTCATACAGCAACGTGGAATTTTTTAGAAAGACAATTTGCCGCCTTAATTGCTCGACAAGATCTTGGGAAGACATTTGTGAAATCGCATTCTTATAAATTGATTACACACATCCTACCTTAATCAATTTTGAAAAACTGTCGATGCCATTTTGGGGAAGTTTGATGCCGATGGGTGCTAAGGCTCACAGTGAGTATCGAGCGCCAGGACCAATCCAGCTTAGAGCCAATAAATAGAGGTCTACTAATTATCTTGCCAACACACCCTAAGGGTTAATTTAATTTTAATTTGGACTGCTTTAGCTCGAGTAGTCCCATCAATAGAGCACCAAAATATTGACAAGCATATCTAAACCTTCCAACGCACGCCAGCACCAGAGTCTGGAGTACCAATAAATTCAATTCCTGCTTTTTCAAAAGCCTTTTCAATTGCTTCCAAAGTTTTAGAGTGGGTGCCTGGTACGCCCTCCAAAGACTCTAGACGCATTAAGGTTGAAAAACCCAACCCTGTTTTTTCCGCTAAATCTTTCCCGCTCCACCGGAGCATAGCGCGCGCTGCACGAATTTGATTGCTTGTAATCAAGATATATTTGCTGTATAATTAGTATTAATTACTTATTTATGATTATTATTTATTAATAAAGAGATAAAAAAGCATCAGAAGTAAGATTTTGCCCAGTATTGAGACATTTGTCTAGAAGTATCCGAAAGCCCAGAAGCAAACCATCCCGACCACAGAGAGCCATAAATGACGAACCTACCAAACAATGCATCAGCATTAACCCATGCAAATCTGAACGACTTAAAAATCAGAATTGATCCCAGGGAGCTTTTGGCTAATACCCTTGAGAAAATTGAGGGTGCCTACGCATACGCATCCATTCGCGCCTATAGAGCCGACTTCAATGCCTTCATTCAATTTTGCGAGGAATGCAATGAAGATGCATTGCCCGCCCTCCCCTTAGTTATAGCTAATTTCATTACCAAGCTTTCAAACGGCAAGCGAAGTTCAGCCGGTATTCGTAGAGCCATCTGTGGAATATCTACCATTCACAAACTCAATCGCATGGATGACCCCACCAAGGATCCCGATGTCACGATTGAAATGCGCAGAATGCATCGAAAACTTGGGCGCTCCTCGAATCAAGCGGGCAGCATAAATTTAGATACCCTTGAAAAGATGATATTGGCTACCGATGATTCAACCAGAGGCCTGCGAGATAGGGCCTTATTACTTGTGGCTTACGACACCTTATGTAGGCGCAGTGAATTAGTTTCACTACAAGTCAAAGATGTCAAAATAACCATTAAAAATGGGGTTGAGAGTACTTCGATCCTACTGAGAAAAAGTAAGACCGATCAAGATTCAATGGGTAAAGTATTGCGCCTAAGTCCAAGGGCCGGACTTGCATTGATGGAGTGGATAAAGCAACTTCCTGAGGGGCAAGAAAAAATCATGGCTAGCGTTAACAGAGCCCATATTATTGGTTCTGCAGTGGGGGCAGGCCAGATTAACCGTATCTACAAGAGGATTGCTAGGGCAGCCGGATTAGATGAATCAGTCATTAAGGGGATCAGCGGTCACTCCATGCGAGTAGGTGCGGCTCAAGATTTATTGAGCTCTGGAGCAAGCATGCCAATCATGATGCAACGGGGGAGATGGTCTAAGTCAGATACGGTGATGCGGTATGTAGAACACATTTAAATTTTTCAGCAGGAAACAACGATCTCAATACTCCCTATCGCTAATGCGGGTGTACTCATAAATTGCAAGTTGGGGCCCCATAAGCTGCAAGTTGATCCACCATAAAGTGCAAGTCAACTGAACGAGGTAAGAAATAGGTAAAAATTGGAAATACCTACATTGGCCGAATAAGGGGGTAGATTAATTTTCATCGGATAAATCAACAGATAGCTAACTTATTTTGATAAATTCAATCTTGAAAGAAAAATTTGACGTAGTGAGGAAGAAAAAATCTTTTTATAGATATCAACCGAGCGGGAAAAGTTACTGAAAAATTAAGCGCGGGACAAAGACTTGCAGGTTATGAACACACCCACAGAAGGGATCAGTGGGCATTCTATGCGGGTGGGTGCAGCTCAGGATTTACTCAATTCGGGAGCAAGTATGCCAATTATTATACAGCGCGGAAGATGGTCGAAGACGGATACGGTAATGAGATATGTGGAACACTCTAATTGCTAGACTTAGAAAGCAGCATCAATAAAGCAGTTCTAGATCTTCAATCCAATTCTAGCCATACGAGTCTCAATCTTTACTTGAGCCCAAGGTGCAATATTGACATATTCAATTTTTTGGTATAGGAACTTACGAATGGTAGCCGCATGTAGGCCAATGAGCTCATTGGCAATAACAACCCCGGGCTCATCTAGAGTAACCGCATCCAAAGCAATCTGGGTACTACCGCATAGAATTTTGAAGACCCCTGAATCCCTTGGATTGGGTAGCTCCTCAATAATGAAATATAAGACCCCATCCTGATATACGGGGCTTATAAATGAATCCATAAAAAATTGCTTAAGATCAGAGAGAAATGTATTAACTGACATAATCCATCACTGCTTTAAAAATGCATCAAGATCATGGCCCAAACATCAGGCTTAAATAGGGCACTCATGGTTTAGGAATTCTCCCCCCCCCCATTCCAATCTACTGCATCGCCATTAGGCTGATAGCCAGGCACTAACTTTTTGAGCATAGCTCTAATCAACTTGGCATCACATGCATCCAAGGCAACATTAAGCTTTTCAAGCTCTTGCCGCAAATCACTCCAAGACAAGAATTCTTCATGTGCCTTCATGATTTTTGGGTGGGCTGTTGGCTGTGGATTATCACCAATCAAGAGTTCTTCATAGAGCTTTTCGCCTGAACGTAAACCAGTGACTTCAATCTCTATGTCGCCATGAGGGTGAGCTTCATCCTTGACCAAGAGACCTGATAAATACACCATCTTGACTGCCAAATCATGAATACGCACGGGCTCGCCCATGTCTAATACAAAGACATCACCCCCAACAGCCATGGCACTGGCTTGAATCACCAACTGCGCCGCTTCGGGAATAGTCATGAAATAGCGAGTCACTTCAGAATGTGTCAGCGTAATCGGGCCGCCTGCCGCAATCTGAGCGCTAAAAAGCGGTGCCACAGACCCTGATGAGCCCAGCACATTACCAAATCGCACCATCGAAAAATTGGTTGAATGATCGTCTTTAATATCTGCCATTGCTTGTAAAACGAGTTCAGCAATGCGCTTGCTGGCACCCATGATATTCGTTGGTCTGACAGCCTTATCAGTGCTCACTAAAATAAAATTGCTTACACCGCACTCTAGGCTCGCTTGGGCGCAGGTGAATGTTCCAAAAACATTATTGCGAATGCCTTCAGCAGGATTTTGCTCCACCAATGGAACATGTTTATATGCAGCCGCATGAAAGACTGTATTTGGCTGATGAGCTCTAAAGATCTTTCGCAACAAATCGCTATCTCGAACTGAGGCTAAGCAAGCCACTAATTTGATTGGCAAAGTTGAGTGAGATAGAGAATCTTTTCCATCACCGCCATTCGCCAAATCATCATGCTTAAGCGCGGTAACTGCTTTCTTTAATTCCTCATAAATTGAATAGAGGGAGTGCTCGCTACTATCGAGCAGGATTAATGATTTAGGAGAAAACTTTATAATTTGACGGCATAGCTCACTACCAATGGAGCCGCCCGCTCCAGTTACCAAAACAACTTGGTCGCGAATATTTTTTTCTAATAACCCTACTTCAGGCGGAACTACTGCTCTACCGAGCAAGTCATTCATATCCAAATCATGTAAGTCTGAAATCCTTACCCGACCAGAAGCTAAATCAATTAGTCCAGGCAAGGTGCGAACACGTACGCCACATCCGTTTAATGAAGCAATAATTTCGCTTCTGCGATCTTGACTAGCAGAGGGAATAGCCAGAAGCACATCTGTAATGTCTAGTCGATGGATAAGATCTTGCAAATCAGTATTGGGGTATACAGAAATCCCATTCACTGTGCTTCCCTGCAAATGAGGGTCATCATCAATAAAACCTTTGACCAACATTTCTTTATTGCTAGTGATGCCTGATGCCAATTGACGGCCTGCTGAGCCAACTCCATAAATCAGCGCAACAGGCTGAGCTCGATGAAATGACTTTTGAACATTATTGATGCTTCCCAACCAATAGCGCACAAAATATCGACTGGTACCAATTCCGATAAACAATAGGATTGGTTGAATGACGCCAATTGACCGAGGCACGTCGTCCACCCCAAAGAGTGTAAATGTGCAGAAGAATAAGCCCGTGTAAATGATGAAAACGCGCGCCATTGAAGCGAGTGCAGCCGAGCCAACATATCTAAAAATAGCTCGGTATAAGCCAAAAGAAATAAAGAGTGGAAATGAAAATCCAATGGCAGCAAGGAGAGCTATCCACTGTTGGCCTTGAAAATGGCCCCACTGGTCTAAGCGAAGACCAAAAGCTAACCAAACACTGAATGCGCAAATAATGACATCACAGTACATCACCACACCCCTCTTAACTGAGCGAGGAAGGTTTAATAGTGACTGTTTAGCTGTATTAATGGGCACGAATTTGATTATAAATTATATAGTCAAGCTAAGGGAATTTAGTATTTAGCGAGGCAGATGAGCCATTCTGCTATAAAAATATACTGGGCATCATTAATGCTAAGTTGATAGTTGCCTTGTTAGCGGAAGTGTGTCAGCAAAAAATAAAAAACGCATTCAAAAAAAAACCCAAGCTAATGGGAAACTCCGGCTCGCCGAACCACCTTTAAAAAGGTTAAGCCTAATATCTTCACATCAAACCAGAAAGACTGCCTCTGGAGATACTTTACCTCATACTGCACTTTAAGGGGAATGGATAATTCATCACGGCCATTGACTTGTGCCCAACCGGTTAATCCTGGCACCATATTATCTACGCCATATTGTTTTCGCAAGGCAATTAAATCAGCTTGATTAAATAGTGCTGGGCGTGGCCCCACAAAACTCATGTCGCCAACCAAAATACTCCATAACTGTGGCAATTCATCTAGGCTAGATTTTCGTAAAAATGAGCCCACTGGTGTTAAGTACTGACTCGAGTTGGCAAGCAAATGAGTTGGAACAGTAGGTGTTCCAATATGCATGGTACGAAACTTGGGCATTTTGAAAATAACATTCCGCCTACCGACCCTACTGGACCAATAAAAAGCGGGGCCAGATGAAGTTAATCGAATGACAAAGGCTATAACCAAAATTGGTAGCGCTAATACTATAGAAATAAAGAGCGCTAATACAAGATCAAATAAGCGCTTCATGAGCAAGGCCATTTATTAAGGCATATGATTTGTCTTTGACACAAGAGTCGGAACTTTACCTCATTGTAAGCTAGAGTCTGACGGCATCTGATTACAAAGACGCGCACAAATTTAGGGCAATGACACCCCTCTTTACCAAAATATCGCCCAATCATTGATAAAGCTCCTAGCAGCAGAGATAGCACACCCATAGTCATCTATTTCTCAAAAATTCTTGTGCAGTTTCGATAAGGGCTGGGTAAGTCCGAATCGGCGGCTCCCAATCTAGATAAGAACGGGTTGGGGAAATGTCTACCTGAAGCGAGCTTAGCAATCGTTCAGCAGCTTGCTTCATACCGGCTATACGTGCAATCGCAGCAATCAGCGAAGCAGGTACCGGTAGAAGAAATGGATGTTTATTCATCCCCTCAGACAGCACACGCACCAAACCGCAAGTGCTAAGATCCTCACCATCGCTTACAAGAAAGGTTTGGCCTGCTGCTCGAGGATGCTCGCAACAACGAATTAGTAAATCAACGAGATTGTGCACTGATACTAAACTTCTACGGTTATTATTAATGGAGCCAAAGGGGAGGGGCAAGCCTAATGCAATCAGTTTCATTAGGCTATAAAAATTGGCTCCGACTCCTGGTCCGTAAACCAGGGGTGGTCGTACTATTACGCATTCGAGGCCCGTAAGACTTGCTAGGCTGGAAAGAGCCTGCTCAGCCATGAGCTTAGAAATACCGTAATCATCCTCTGGCGCAGGTACATCTGTAGAAAGAAAAGGGGTTAAATCAGTTCGCTCCCCATTAACCTTGATACTGCTTACGTAAACGAAACGCCGCACTCCAGCTGCCACAGCTTGGCGAGCAAGATCTATCGTAGCATCAACATTAATCTGGCGGTATTGCCTCTGTGAATCCCTTGAATGGCAATTCATAACATGGACTCGCGCAGCCAGATGAATGACTACGTCGCACCCAGCAAGTGCTGACGACCAATCGATTGATTTTTGCAGGTCACCTGTTTCAAACTGCTCCTCAGTTTTTCGAAATCTCACGGCGGGAACAGTAGAGATCCCACGTCGGCGAAGGGTATCGCAAAGCACCTTGCCGACGAAGCCAGAGGCGCCTGTAACCAGAACCTTATTAAATGTATTTTGACGCATGCCACCACTTATCCATACAAATTATTCAGAAAAATTATGTCAACCTTAAAGTCGAATTTACCAAGCTTAAGATTGTATAAGTAGTGAGAGCAAAGAAAATTTAATAGCATCATAACTGTCTTAAGCGGGCTTAAATAATTCCCATTGAAGCAAGTATTTCTTTGTTAATGGTACGTACATCATACCGCTCCTCGGCTATGCGACGACTCTCTCTTCCCATGCTTATGATTTGCTTAGGCTGTTCAATAAAGTAACTCATGGCGACCGCCAAACTCCCCGAGTCGCGAACTGGAATGCTTAAACCATTTATTCCATTTTCAACAGTTTCGCGACACCCAGGACTATCAGTAGTAATTACTGGGCGACCAAGGGCCATCGCTTCTTGAGTGCTACGTGGCAGCCCCTCCCGATAGTAGGATGGCAACACAAATACACTTGAAAATGCTAGCCATTGTCGAATATCCGATACCTGCCCAGGCCACTCTATCACGCCTTCGTTGACCCAGGAACATACCTCCGCTTCAGTAATTGAATTGGGGTTTAAGTCGACTCCACCTACAAGCAAAAAAGAAACCTCGGGATGCCTTGCCTTAACCAAGCGCGCAGCATCAATATATTCGACGATACCTTTTTCACGCAATAGTCGCGCTACCAAGATAAAAGTTATCGGTTCAGTAACCAAGGGTACTGGCTTGAAGAATTCTAGGTCAAGCCCAATACCATCTAGTAGTTGAACTTTATTGGCACTTACCATTCCATCGTCAACAAAAAGCTTTTTATCATCCCGGTTAAGCATGAATACTACATCGGCACCAGACAGGCTTAAACGATAGAGTCTGCTCACAAAAAAACGTAATATTCGGCGTTTCCATGAAAGCGAATCAATATCGTTAAAAACATAACCAGCGCCTTCGATCATGGCAAATCGCTTAGCTATACCAACCATACGTGCAGCAAGGGTTCCATAGATTACCGGCTTAATGAAATAGGAAAAAACTGCATCAACCTGCAACTCCTTTAGCAGCTTTGCAAGCTTTAGAAAATCAGTTAAATCGCGCAAGGGATTAATACTACTCCGCATCATAGAAGAATCGACCGGAACTGCTCCTAACTCCGAAACCACAGCACGGCTTTCTTTATGGTAATCCGGAGCTAGAGCAAATACCTGAATGCCATGAGACACTAAATCCCTTACTAGCGGACCGCGAAAGTTTCCTATTGAAAACGCCTGACTGGTGATCAAGGCCAATCGCCGGATAGGTGTGGTATTGATAGCCTCTTCTTTGATTTTGGCATTACCCCAAGTCATCAACTATAAGCTCCGAGCATTGCCAGCCAAAACATCATTCGTTACCGCCGGTTTATAAAGAAGAACATCGAAAACAGAAATGCATAATTCATCATCGGACTTGGATTCAAATTCTGAATTCAAATGCTTGCGATTAATTGGCAATCTGTTCCAACGCTGCATTGTGCACTTAAGAACCTGAAAGCCTGCCTGACTAAAGTGTTCGAGCATATCATCGCAACGAATTCTATTTGTATAAAACCCAGCGCTTGAGAACAATCGCGTCTCCCACAAAGCGCGACTGAATCGTAAATTGTTAAGCCCTTCACTTAGGTGATCTCGAAGATCAACTTGATGTGAGCAATGACAATTCTCCTTGAGAAGGCGATAGCACTCAAGCATTGTGTCTTGGAACTCATCGTATCTTATGTGCTCTAGAACTGCTTGCGAAAAAATTAAATCTACAGATCCACTTTCTAACTGTTGAAGGCTTTTAAGGCCATCTGTAAGATACTTTGCATTACAGCGGATTAAAATTTCGTGAACACTAGTGCACTTAGAAATATCAGGAGGTACAAGACCCTCTTCTGACAATGCGCTAACTAAATTCATATAAGGCAGCATATCAGTTCGAACAAAAGCTCCAGCATCTACCAAAACTGGTTTAGCTTCATATGCAGCGGCAATTATTGCCGTAGCAATACTATCCCCAGGCCCAAGCTCAAGCAATGTCATACCTTTGGGATTGACAATGCCTGCATTCTTTAAATGCGATCTAAAAATTCTTATAGCGTAATCACTATTGTCCATCTGTCCATGACGAAATAAACCTAAGCGCTGCCAAAGTGCATAGCCAAATGGGGTGCGTGACATCGCTATTTTTGCAATGATTTTTATACGCCAAGGAATATTTATATTTGCCATTAAATAGTTAGTATCTCAATAATTAATTTTAAAAATATTTCGATAATAAAGTAATGGGTAAATATTTCAAAGCACCCATTTCTATATCAACAATATTTCGTATGACCGAAAATTTTCCCGCCAAAAAATTAACCACCTCAAGAAGGAAGCATGTTCAGCTTCATTTATTTAGGATGGGGCATGCATGTGAATGTTGAATAACTTGATCTTTATAGTAAGCAATTTTAAGCTGAGCACACGTTTCAAGCGAGAAACGTTGCTGCACTTCCTTGCGTGCATTTTCACGGAGGCTCTTAAAGCCTGGAAGATTATCTGCAATCTCCCTGAGTCTGGCAGCGGTTGGCGCCGATCTTCCATCCGGATCGACAAGATAACCCGTGCGCCCATGCTCTATGATCTCCGAGCCACCCCCGCCAATACCCGCCATAACAATTAACCCACTAGCCATAGCTTCCACATAAACTAATCCAAAAGTCTCAAAACGGGATGGCTGAAGCAAAACATGTAACTTTCTATAATAATTTGGCATATCTGCAGCGCTTCCGGCGCCGTGATAAATAGAAAAATTTTTGAACCGATGCATCGCCTCCTTAAACTCAGATTCCAGTGAACGGTGTACCGCACCCTTAAAGTGAAAGCGAATTCCAGCGTCTGGTCCGATCTGATCCATTACCTTCCAGATAAAGTCAATGCCCTTCCGCTTTTCGATGCGTCCAGCAAACCCAACCTCCAACCAAGCTGAAGAGAACTCACCGACCGGGGAGAAGCGACAAGTATCAATTCCATGATGTATCAGATGCGTTTTATAAATATCCAACCCATGAACATGTAGAAAATTACGCGTCGCCTCTGACATAACTAAAATATGTTGCGCTAGTTCAATAGAATTTTTCTCGCGTGCAAAACTCCACTTCCAATCGAGTTTATGAAGGAAAGCCAAAGGGCTATCGGGGACCACACCCTGAAAGTTGCTGCCGTGACACTGGATGACTATGCGCAAACGAAAATTTTCATTCTTAAGTAAACGTTCGCTTTCAAAACTAGCCTCAGCAGCCTCGATAACATCAAATCTCTTTTGCGCATCCAGCTCCTTGACCTTTCGCTCTACGTCAAAAGCATGTATGATCCGATCTATAGTTCGCCCAATAAAATACTTTCTTTTTATTGGTCTGCCGACTCGCCAAACTTTCACTCCAGATGGAAGAATTTCAAACTTAGGTGCGCCATTTTCAGAACGCGATACTATTGTCACATCATGTCCGAGCTTGCAAAATATGTCAGCAAGACCACTGTAATATGCAGCAATCCCCCCCCAGTTTGTATGGGGTGGAAATTCTTGAGAAATAATACAAATATTAAGCGGAATCATTCATACAACATCTTTTTGGATAGATGCGCCAAAAGACTTCCGCAAGACTGTAAAAAATTTATTACCGACATGAAATCCCAAGTTCAGCAGAAGGAAGGTGTACAGGAAAAAGGGGCTGCCGCCCTCTTGACGCAAAAATTCATGCAAAGCCTTGCCATACTGTTGATACCATTTAACTCTGCCGAAAATACCAATCCTAAGATCGCCAGAAAAATCCACGTCACAAATTGCTAATCCACAACGAATTAAGCTCACTCCTTTTCTTCGCATTAGCGCTGAATGGAATAGATCTTCGGCAAATGCCTTGCCCTTGAATGGATAATAATTATATAGAACTAAATTCTTTCGTTTATGAAGTATGCATCCTCCAGGCAGCCAAGCGAGATTGGACCACTCATTAGGATATTCAGGGACGCCCATGCCTATGCCAGCACGTCCAATTTGACCGGGCTGATAACCCACTCGGCCATTGACCACCCAAAACAATAGAATCTGGGCCAATGAACGGTCATTATCATCGGGAACCAAAAATGCATGGTATTTTTTTGTTCTAATATCATGCATCTTAGGCGCAACAGCAACATTGCCAGACCGCTCAAGGCATTCAACAAGATTCCTGAGGCAGTCTGAATGCAATTGTATGTCATCATCAAGTTGAAGCACAAGATCATGGGCGGCACACTGAAAACCAACGGCACGTTGAGCAACCTGCCCTTTGCAGGAAGTCTCTATTATTCTGACATTCGGAACGCTATTAAATCGTTCAACCAGATAGCTGAACTCACCTGGAATGCAAATCAAAATCTCCGAAGGTCGAATACGCCCTTTGTTGAGCGCAGAAATTGTGCTATCAATAGAATCTCCACCTAAAGTTGCAATAACAACTGATACATCATTCATAAAATTATTTATAAGATGCCAAAATCTTACTATCTTTGAAATAATAAAACAGGGGGTACAGGGCACAGCCTAATATAAGCTGAAAAGAACTAGCAATATAAAAAGAAACTCCAAATTGAGTCAGTACACAAGCAATTAAAAGCAGTAAATAAATCTTTGAATTGTCACCCCCAAGTAATATCATTCCCTTTTTGTATAAAAATGCAATTGCTACAAAAAATGGCAAAAAGAAGAAGGACAAACCACTATAAGCAAGGTCTGAAAAAAATGTATTGCTAATTCCATTATCAATATTCGTAGAAATATACTCCAACTGAATCAAGTGGAAAAAATTATATAAGTCTTGAGAATTTACAGCGTAAAGAAAGCTATTGAGTCTAATTAATATTGAAGGGACTATCATGCCCATGGATAAGTTTGACAAAAAAATACCTGGAAAAATCAGAAAATAAATGAACAAAAATGTAAAAAAAATAAATATTTGTTTAATTATCAAAGATGTGTATTTATTCGACAATATAATCAAACTAATTATATAGATGACAATAGTGGATACCAGCGCTAATTTACTCATAGTCAAAACGACACACAAATTTACAAGAAAGTCTGAAAATTTTAATTTATAGAATTTTCTTGGCATAAGATTTATGGCAATCGCCAAAATAACGAATACTGAAAGTACATTATTGTTATAAGTTAAGCCCGCAGGTCTTCCCTGTCCAATCACATAATGCAAATCTTCCACAGATGTGAATATAGTTGTATGAAGCTGTATATCACGGTATGAATTTAGATCACTAACGTCATACGAAGAAAGGGGGTCATCCAAAAAAGAAGTATCCCACATCATAAAAATTGGATCTACCCCAAGAATCTGAAAAATAATAATTGGCACACATAGAGACATAAAAAACATTAATTGCTTATTTAGTAGCCTGTAGTTTCGACCATAAATTGCCGCACCACATGTAATAAATAAAATTGATGCAAATGCTAAGGATGCATTTTTAAAAAATATATCCCGTGTTATTAATTCAATTATCTTAAATGGAAAATATAAAAAACATAATAAAAAATATTTATAGTGAAGGAGGAGTTTTTGCCAAAACAACTAGTGTTTCTGCTGTGGTTTACAGAATTTCAAAGGAAATTAAACAAGAAGAACTTTTGACAATTGCAACTTCAAGACTAGAGTATGTCA